>CAZTHR010000255.1:0-2844 GCA_964613265.1 uncultured Lentisphaeraceae bacterium
TCGTTCAGACAGAATTGTCGAATCGAATGAGAAAGGGCAAAAACATGCAGACGAGATTGGATGCGCGGACACGGTGGTGTACGCTTGGAAGGGCGTGTCTTGTGGCGGCGGCGTTCGCCGTACAGGGGGCGTTCGGCGCAGTTGAGATTGCGGGGACGGTCGACCTTTCGGCGGCGGATCTGTCGGCGACGGGACTGGAGCGTGTCCACGACGACCGGTTGGGCGAGGACGTCGTGCTGTGCAAAGAGTGTCTGGTCGGGTCCGGCACGATCACGAACTCGTCCGAGACGATGGCCACGCTCGTCATCGTCGAGAAGGGGGGCGCACGTGTGAACTTCGCGGGACGTATCACCGGCAACATCCGCGTCGTCCTGCGCAATTCCGGCGGGGAGAAATGGCAGGCGTTCACGTCCGACTGCAACGACTACACGGGCGGGACGTGGCTGGATGGCGGTTGGATCTACGTCTCTTCCTACGATGCACTCGGCACGGGCGACATCACGCTGTCCAATAGCGGGCGTCTCACCTACACGGGCGATACGAGTGTCGACGAGGGTTACTCCGGCACGTACAACACGACGCTCACGAACCGCATCATCGTCCAGGGACATGGCCTTCTGGGCGCGTATTCCGACAAGTCGGTGACGATCGCGAGCGAGGTTTCAATGCCGGGAGCCCGGTTTGAAATCACGAACTGGGGACGGATGACGTTCACGCGGCCGTTCACGGCGGCGAACGTGGCGGGCGGAACGCTGGATCTTGCAGACGCGCGGATGCTGGCCGCGCCGGCGGTCTTCGGCACGACGCCCGATGCCGTGTTGCCGTTGAATATTCGAATTCGTTCGACGGCAAATTCGACTTCCACGTTGTCTCTGACGGAACCGGGGACGCTCTGCGTGTCCAACATCGTGTTCGCCTATTCCGCGGGCAAATGCGGCGGCGGGATTGTCGGCGGCGGGGCGCCGTCGCAGGGGGAGGCGGTGGTGCGCGTGTTCGGTGAATTTTCCGTCGAATCGGGAGCGGTTTCAAATACACTGGCGGCGATCTCCATTGAAAACGGTGTCGGTGTCGGCCGCCTGTTCGTGGCGAACGATGCGGTGTTGGCGTTCAGCGGTTCCCTTTCCGTGCCGGCGGGGAACGGTTTGATCAAGACGGGCGCGGGAACGCTCGCGCTGCTGGGCGGGTGCGACGTGACGGGGGAGTGCCGCGTCGAGTCCGGTACGCTTGAACTGGGGCCGAATGTGTGTTTTCCCGATACGACGGCCTTGCGGTTCGGGCGTGGTACACGTGTCTGTCTGAACGATGGCGCGGCTCTCACGTCGTCGGTTCTTGCGCGGGATGGCGGTGTGGTGGCGACGGCGGATGTCTGGTTCGACGCGACGGCGTTGGCGGGCTATGCCGACGGTGACGCGGTTTCGCGCATTCCAAACCTCGGTACGGCCGGCGGCGCGTTCGAGCCGAGCGAATGCGAACAGGCGAAACGTCCCGGACTTCCCACATACGTGCGGAGCGGCATCAACGGCCTCCCCGCGCTCAACTTCGACAGCGGGACGTCATGGCCGCTCGGTCTCTGCACAAAGGCTTACACGAACAAGACGACGACGATCACGGTCTTCCACGTGCTACTCTTCGAGTCGTGGAATTCCGGACGAAACAAGTGGTGTATGCCGCTTGCGTCGGGACCGTTCGGAGACGTTGATGATCGAGTCAAGTCTTGGGATAATGTTAACGACCTCTGGGATACGAAAAAGGGGTTTCACTACCGTTTCAACAATGATAACACTCCAGCGGCATACCAGATTCGGTCTAATGGAATCAATGATCGGTGGGAATTGCAGGAGAAATGGAAGGGGATCAGGGAGCCGATTCTGTGCGCCACGCGCCGTGACGGCGTCAATGCGTACCACAGGGCCTATGCGGCCGATATGAAGGATCAGACGCGGACGTTTTTATCCTACGATGCGGAGGCGTTCGACATCGAATTCCTTTCACTCGGCGCGGTGCTGGATCCTTGGGGACGGGTCGGGTGGAATGGCAGCGGCAATCGCGTCTTCCCCGGCAAGATTGGCGAGATCATCGTCTTCACGCGCGCCTTGTCCGACGAAGAGATTGAATCGGTCAACGCCTATCTGAAAGCGAAGTGGTTTGGTGTGTCGGACGGTGCGGCGGCGATGTACGAGGCGCCGGCCGGACAGAACGTGGAGGTCTCCGTCCCCGCCGACGCCACGGCGTTCCTTGCGCCGGGCTTTTCCGTGACGGACGATACCGTGACGGGCGATTGGGTGAAGACGGGCGCGGGGACGCTGCAGCTGGGCGGATCGGCGGCGCAGTGCGCGGCGATTGCCGTGAAAGAGGGCGCGGTTGAAATCGCGTCCGCGACGGAGACACGCGGCGCGTTGCACGATTCGTCGTCCCTTGCGCTGGATTTCGCGTCTGGTACGCGGCTCGTCCAGGCGGGACCGACGGTCGCGCTTGCGTCGCTGACGCTGGCCGACGGCGTGTCCGTCCATCGTGCCGCGCCGTCCACGGCGGCGGAGGCGTTCAAGTTGTTCGACATTTCGGACACGCTGTCGCTGGCGGGCAACCTGTCGTTCGCGTGTGCGCCGTCGCCGGATCGGGACGTGCCGGTCTTCTCGTTCGGCACTTGTGAAGACACCGCCACGTGGACGTTCGACGTTCCGGGGTATCGTCAGGCGCATTTCTCCACGGGGGCGTCCGCAACCTGGCTGCGTCTTGCAAACGGCACGGTCATCCTCTTCCGGTGAGGATGAGGCACGGTGACGTGTCAGGCGACAGCCGGGCGGATGTTTCGCCATTCGGTAGGGCGGGGCATCCCGCCTCTCC
>CAZTHR010000256.1:0-2827 GCA_964613265.1 uncultured Lentisphaeraceae bacterium
CGGCAATTTGAGCGTGAAGACGCAGCCGCCGCCGGAACGGGGCGCAACAGACAGATCGCCGCGCAGATCGCGGGCGAGACCGCGTGAAATGGCCAACCCCAACCCCAGACCTCCTGTCGTATTCTCCAACACGGCGCGCGCGCGGTAGAATCGTTCAAACACGTGCGCACGATCCGTTTCGTCCAGCCCCGGCCCGCGATCACACACGTCGACGAACCCGAAACCGTCCGCCGCGCGTACAACCAATTCCACCGGCCCGCCCGCCGCCGCGTACTTCGCCGCGTTGCCAACGAGATTGACGAGGATCTGCCGTACGGCGTCGGCATCGGCCAGGACACGACAGACATCCATTCCCCGCACGGAAACGCCATACGGAAAGTCCAGCCGCACGAGATCGATTACATCGTGCGCCGCACGGGCCAGATCGACGGATTCTAGTCGATAGGTCTTCCGCTTCTGATCCAGACGGCTGAAGTCGAGCAGATTCTCCACAAGCCGCGTCATGCGGGCGTTCTCCTCGACAATGACCTCGTAGGCGTGGGTACGTTTGTCCGGCGGCAGACGACCGCTTTTCAGTAGCCCCGCCCACAGCCCAATGGCCGCAAGCGGCGTTTTCAATTCATGCGACGCATTCGAGACGAACGCCGTCTTCTTCGCGTCCTCCGCGCGCGCCTCGTCCGCCGCCCGCTTCAACATTCGCAAGCCCGGCACCACACCGACGGCCAGCAACAGGCACATGACGATGGCAGAGGGAATCTGCCCCAGGCCTGCGTCATCCGACAGAACGGGGTCGTCCGCGAATACGACACCGTAGACGGCATCGTCCAGGCGCGTCCAAAGTACAGACACATCCGGCAGCGGTGCGGGGTCAAGCAGACCCCGCCGCGCCTCCTTCTTCCCGGCGGACGTCCAATCCTTCCAGTACGCGAACCGCGCCAGTTGCGCCGCAAGGGCTAACGGCACGTTTTCCTGCCAGACGATGCCCCGTTTCGGTTTCCAGACGAAACGCCCCACGACGGGACCAATCCCCTCGCCCCCCTTCCACGTCTGCAATGCCAACACACGTGCGGCGTCGTTCGTCTCCGACCCGTCGCGAAGGGCATCTTGAAAATCGGCCGCCAGACGTTCGATCCTCTCCAGCCGCCGTCGGTCGGCTTGTACGACGTCGCGGCGGACTTGGAGGGCAAGGTAGACAAGCCCCAGAACCGTGATCAACACGGCGGGAATCGTCGCCCGCCAAAACGTTCGCTTCAGGTTCTGGGCGCTGTCCATCAGAAGAAGAGGTCGCGTTCACCGCGACACGTGGCTTCATACTGTTTCAGCACCGTGGGATAGAACTTCGGCAACCAGGCCTGAATGCCCGCAAGCTCCTTCTGGATAAGCGCGTCGCCAATCGCGCGCGTCTCGTCCGACGCAAAATCGTCAAGCCATTCGCGGAACGTAAGCACGGCGTTGATTTTGCAGAACTTGCCTTCGCGTCCGGTCTTGAGTGCATCCATGATGCACCCGCCCGTGCGACCGCACCGGTAGCCCGCCGTGCAGAAGGACGTGATCGTGTCCCGCGACGCGAGGTAGCGAACCATTTCATCGAGCGACCGGTTGTCCGCAAGCATAAACTGCTGGCGTTCCTTCTCCTGATGCGCTTCGGACGCGAAATCGCTGTACCCCTTGATTGCGATGTTGGAGGAACAGTCGAGCTGCGTCATGCCATGGTCGAGCACACGATTGCGGGACGCGGGACTCTCACGGCACGTGACGATGAGGCCCGTGTAGGGCACGGACAGGCGCATGATCACGAGGATACGCGCGAACGTGTCGTCGTCGATGAGCCACGGCGATTCCTCGGGCACGCGCGTGCCCGAAGCCGGTTCGAGGCGCGGGAAGGAAATCGTGTGCGGTCCGATATTGAACCACCGTTCCAGATCCCGCGCATGGAAAACCGTAGCCAACAGTTCGTACCGCCAGTCGCACAACCCGTAGAGGACGCCCAGCCCCACGTCGTCCACGCCAGCCTCCATACAGCGATGAAAACACGTCGTCCGCCAGTCGTAATTGCCCTTCACGCTCCAAGCCGGGTGCATCTGCTCGTAGAGTTTGCGGTTGTACGTCTCCTGAAACACCTGGAACGTACCGATGCCGACTTCATGCAGCAGTTTCAAATCGTCAATCGGCAGCGGCGCAGCGTTGACGTTCACGCGGCGGATGCCCACCTTCGCACCTGTCCGCGGCGCGGAGACCTGATGTCCGTAGATTGTCTGGATCGAATCGGCGATGTACTGCGTGGACGTCTTGGGATGCTCGCCGTAGACGGCGATCAGCCGCTTGTGGCCAATGCGGCCGGCAAGGACGTCCACCTCTTCCTTCACCTCGTCCATCGTCAAGATACGGCGGCGCTGGAGCGAGTTGCCCTCGCGGAACCCGCAGTAGCGGCAGCCGTTCACACAAGCGTTCGCCACGTAGAGCGGCGCGAAGACAACGATACGATTGTCGTAGACCTTTTTCTTGATGCGATCGGCCGCCGCGCGCATTTCCGCCAACAGCTCCGGATCCGTGACCTGCATGAGCGCAGCCGTCTCCTCCGGCAGCAGCGTCTCGCACGTCGTCTCGGACTTCGCGATGATTTCGCGGATTTTCACGGGATCGACGGGCTTCGCCTCCGCCTCCGCAATCAAGCGGTTGATACATGCGTCGTCGATAAAATGCTTCCCGTTCGGGAGATATTTGTCGATTTCCTTCTGGATGATAAAATGTTCCCGGTAGTCCTGTTCGTCTTTGAACTGCCGAATGCCGTTCACTGTCGCCATGTCTTCGCCTTCTTCCTTCTAGT
>CAZTHR010000257.1:0-2807 GCA_964613265.1 uncultured Lentisphaeraceae bacterium
CAAGCCTGATACCTCCTGTGACCCATTGGCCAAGATTTTCTTCTGGGGAACGAACACGGACGGCGAAGCTGCCGCGCTGCGTCTCAACGTCGGCAACAGCAAGACGGAGACGCTGATGTTTGCGACGTGGGGGGACAATAGGACGATTACCACGCCGACGAGTCCGATGAATGCCTGGCACCATGTCGTTGTCACCTACGACGGCGATGTGCGCGTTGTGGTCTATTACGACGGTACGCCTGTGATGGACGCGAAAATGCAACCTGCCTATGCCGATCCAAACCAGAACTTCTACATCGGCGCCATTCATGGCGGATGGGTGAACAATGGCGCCAACCCCTACACGGGGCTGATGGACGATTTGTTCGTGGCCGCCTACGCGGTGACGTCCAACGACGTCGCCACGCTCTACCGCGACGGCCTTGCCGCGTTCGCGCCCGTGCCATCGCTCGCCGTGCGTGGGAGCGGTACGACGACGATCTACAAGGAGAAGATGGATTTGGCCGCGTTGTCGGGCGACGGCGTGAGGGGCGGCGTCGAGATGCCGTGGCCTGGTTCCGTGTTGAAAGTTGGCGAGGGGACGAACACGTTTGCCGCCTACACGTCGAATCTGCGCGGCGCGGACACGACGTTTGTCAAGACGGGGACGAATTTCGTGCAGGAACTGGGCGGTCGTGCCGAGAACGTGACGAACGTCGTCGTGGACGCGGGCGTGTTGCGTCTGCGTCGGCCTTTGGCGCGGCACGGCCTCGTGGCGCGGTATGCGTTCGAGAAAGACCTGTCGTCGTCGATTGGTTTTGACGAAAGCCCGTCCGCGTTCGTGTTGGCGGGTGTGGGCACGGCGGGCGGCCCGACGTGGGTGACGGATGGCGTGTCCGGTTCGGCGGCGCATTTTGACGGCGAGAACTACCTGTCTTCGTCGGGCAATCCGTTCCCGTCCACATGGCCGGTCGGCAATGGATCGTACGCCGTGTCCGTCTGGATTCGCCCGACGGCCGAAACGTGTGCGAACGAGGCGCCGATTTTCTGCTGGGGAGAGGGTCAAGACCGCCACCTGTCCTACCTGCGTTTCGTCTCCAGTGCGAAGTTGAAATTCTCGAACTTCAGCGAGGATTTCGAGGTGACGGTGCCGGAGATGGCGGATGGAGCATGGCATCACGTTGCGGTCGTCTACGACGGGAATGACCGGCGCAAGACCGTGTACGTTGACGGCGCTTCGGTTGGCTCGACGAAGACGGTCAAGGCGCTCGACGTGCCGCGTACGACGTCGTTCCGCCTGGGGCATGGCTGTATCAACAACAAGACATATGCGGGCGACATGGACGAGTTCCAGGTGTTCAACTATGCGCTGACGGCCGAGGAGGTGGCGGCCGAACACGCGGGGACGGCGGCGGTCGTCGTCGCGCCGCCGTCATTGCCGACGCCCGTGGCGCATTGGACGTTCGACGATGACGAAAATCCGGGGGCGGCCACGGACATCGAACTCAATTTGGTGAAGGCGGACGACCGCGCCCTCGCGCCGTTGGAGGCGGGCGATCTCATTTGCGGCAAGGCCGCGCGGTTCACGTCCACGAACGGCTTCTTCAAGCTTGCGGCCGAGACGTTCCCCACCGTGATCCCAACGGGCAAGCCGAAGGACTTCACGGTCGTCGTGCGCTACCGTCCCGACACGGTGCAGAACTCTCTGTCGACCATCGTCGCATGGGGCGATCCTGGGACGTGGTGGAAAAATGGCGGACTTTTCAAGTTCGGCACGGATGGGCAAAGGGCCAATTCGGCTCGTCCCACGGTGGGCGAGGCTATTGTCGGCCATGAATTGGGATCGGGATTGAACCGGTCGGGGGCGGCCGGGGTGGAGAACGCCGCCGCCCGCCAGCGCTGGATTGTGGCGGCCATCGTGTATGTAGAACGCATGAATAACAACAACTGCGCGTGGCTCTATTGCGACGGGCGTTTCGTGGGCAAGAGTCAGAAATTCAATATGAATCTGGAAGCCAAGGACTTCGTGATCGGATCGAACGCGGCGGGGGCGCAGAATTTCTGCGGTCTCATCGACGACGTGCGGATTTACGACACGACGCTGTCGGCCAGCGAAATCCGCCGGCTCGTCGAACAGTACGAAGCCGCGTGCGGCGACGCGCAGACGATGCCGGATGCCGTGCTGCCGCGCAGCCCGTCCGTTACGGTGGCGGCGGGTGCTGTGCTGGACGTACGGTCGGATGAGACGGTCGCGTCCGTTTCCGGCGCGGGGACGATCAACGTTGCACCGCATACGACTCTGGCGTTGCAGATGCTTGACGATGCGTTCGCGGCGGCGGTCACGGGTACGGGGGCGATGGGGCTGGTGGCGGGCGCCACGCTGTCCGTCACGGACGCCACGACGTTCCCGCGCATCGCCACGCCGGGGCGGTTCTACATTGCGGCGAACGTCATCGTCGACTGGACGCGCAAGACGCAGGACGCGGGCTGGGTGCCGTTGGTCACGGCGGAAGGCGGCTTTGACGGCGTGGAGAATCTCGCCACGTGGACGAACGTAGGCCGTATCGTGAAGTTCCGCGTTTCGTCGGACGGCAAGACCCTCCAGGCATCCGCCTCCTCCGGCTTGACGATCATCCTCCGCTAGCGGGGTTTCCAAGATCATTCCATCCGATGTCAACGTTCCGCCAGGCCGAGCGCTTTGTTGACGCGGATGGGATGGGATGGTAGAATGGTCGTCATGGAACGGCGACTCAAAATCCCCTACGGCATCAAAGACTTCAAGCGCATCCGCGAGGAGGGCTACTACTACGTCGACAAGACGGCCTACA
>CAZTHR010000258.1:0-2777 GCA_964613265.1 uncultured Lentisphaeraceae bacterium
TGTAGGCCGTCTTGTCGACGTAGTAGTAGCCCTCGTCGCGGATGGTTTTGAAGTCTTTGAGACCGTAGGGGATTTTGAGTGCCTTCGCCATGTCCGCCATTTTACCATTCCTCGGCGTTTTGCGTCAACGAATCAGATATCCGCCATTCCTGTGTCCATCCACCGTTTTATTTTTCCAGACGAATCGATTGGACGACAATCTTCAGATCGGGGCGCGTCGCGGGATCGAAACGGAAGTGGTTCACGCGCCCGCGCCAGGCGCGAACGCCCGCCACGGGATAGACGACATCGTGGAATTTCCCGTCCGCCGGCACGGGCCGCGACACGCTCGCCGTCTCACGCACCTGCGTCTGCGGGCCGGCCCAGAACAGCTGTGCGGACGTCTCGCCGCCCCCCTCGACTTTCATTCGCACGACGACTTTCGTAAACGCCTTCGCGTCGAACGGACGAAAGGAAGCGGCCATCGCCGGATCGTGCGTCGTCGAACGAAACGCGAGTCCCGCGTCCGTCGCCGTCCAGTCCGCCACGCCCATCAGCGGCCGCCATTCCTGCGCGTCGCCGTTCGTGAACGCCCAGTCGGTGACATGGCGCGGCGGTTTCGGCGGCGGCAGGTCGTACGGGCCGAGGCCGACGTCCTTCGGCGCGTAGTTGACGGGCCACCCCTGTGCGGGCTTCTTGCAGAAGACATCGCGCACGGCCTCGTAGAACCCGAATCCGTGTTCGGCGTTCGGCTCGGCATAGGAACCCTCGCCCCATTCGTTGAGGGGCGCCAGGCAGAGGCGGCGGACGCCCGTCTCGTCCGCAAACTTCTTCGCGGCCTCGCAGATGCGACGGAAGTCCGCGACGTTCTTGCCGTAGATTTCGCAATGGTCGTTCCACGGGCGGTCGTCCCAGCCCGTCGAGAGGTTCGGCAGAAACGGCAGAACGCCGGCCTTGTACTGGGCGCGCCAGTTTTCGGGATTCGCCCGCGCGACGGACGCATAGGAGAAACGGCGGCCATGTGGTTCGTACGTACCCGGATCCATGAAGTGATAGATGCCCGTCATGTCGAAACCCATGTCCTTGTACGTCTGAATCGTCTTCGGCGTACAGTCCGCTTCCGGCCATTTCATCGCGATGAAGTGGATGCCCTTGTAGCCCGCCGCCTTCGCCATCTCGCGTGAAATCTCCAGCAAGCGGCGGCAGCCACCGTCCACGACGTCGCGATCCATGTTCTGCGGACTCCAGATCCACACGACAGGCTTGCCGTCGATGTGCAGATATTCGGGCGTATTGAAGTAGTTCTCGATCCAGAAGCGCGTCACGTTGCGCTGGTCTTCCACGGAGTGGCTGCCGGGGGCGTTGTGGTTCGCCCACATCATCGCCCATTTCATGCACCCGCGATAACGCGCCTTCTGAAATGCCTTGACCCAGTGGTCGAGATGCTGTCCGCCGCGGCTCCAGTACCAGTCCACGTAAAGCGTACGAATGCCGTTCTCGACGAGCCACTTGATCTGCCAGTCGACGACCTCCGGGTTCGCCTCGTCGTACCAGCCGAGGACGGGTTTGCGTTCGGGACAGACCTTCCACACGCGCTGCCAGGCCTCGACGCGATCCCAGCCGGGGAAGTAGAGCGCGGCAATGTCGTAGTCCGTCTCCACGGGCTGCGGCGGCGGCACGTAGGACGCCTTTGGCAGATTGAGCGAGGGCAGCACCGTCACGGGCACCGACACGGACGCCGCGCCGCCCGCATCATCTTGCACGCTGAAAACGGCGGTGAACGTCCCCGCCGCCGCGCAGTCCAGCACCGGCGTGAACGTCGTGCCGTCGAGGCCATGCACCGTCCGCCCCATGCAGTCCGGCGCGTTGACGAAGCGAACGCCGTCGGGCAGACGCATCGCCGTCAGGCGGACGTTCCGTGCCGCCCGCGTCCCCAGATTGTCAACCCGAATCGTCAACGGCACGGGAGCGCCCACGCGGTTGAACGCATCCGACATCCAGGCGCTCCGCACCAGCAGATCCGCCGCGAAATCGGGTGTTTCCTGAACGAACGCGACATCCGTCGGACGGGCGGCGCCGGGCGGCGGGCAGACCTCAAGCTGCGTGATCCGCCCCTGCCACGGCCGTTGATCGGACAGACAGAGAAAGTAGCGGTGGACACGTCCGTCGCCCGGCACGCGGAACGCAGTCTTCTGCAAACCCGACATCCCCGTGGACGTCCAGTGGACTTCGCCCAGGCCGTTCGACGCCGCACACAGCGAGAACGCCACGCCCGTGTACTGGTCGGCCGGCAGATCGAGCGCGCCGCCGACGTCTTCAATCGACAGATCGGCGATTTCAAACACGCCGCCGTCCGAAGCCGACGTCGGGAAGTCGAGCCGCAAACGGCCGATGCGCCCCTCGCCCTGCCAGTAGGGGCGAACGCGGTACGTGTGCCACGCGCCGTCGCCAATCCACTCGAACCGAACGCTCCACGCCTGACGCGGTCCCTGGCCGGGCGGCATCCAGAAGAGTTCGCCCGTTCCGCCTCGGTTGCCCTTGGCCTTGAACGTGACAACCTGCGTGGACATGGCCGGAATGTCGAACGCGGAACTGTAGATCTGCGCGTCCGATCCACCGCAGACGACGCGCAACGCGCCGTCCGTCCACCGCGCCTCGGTACACTGGCACGTCCATTTCGCCCACGACTGCAACGATGCGCCGTCCCGCCACGCAGGCAACACATCCGCGCCGACCCAACCCGCCAGGCAGATACCGAAAAGAAAAGACAGAAGTTTCATGTTTGGAATTTCCTCTAC
>CAZTHR010000259.1:0-2773 GCA_964613265.1 uncultured Lentisphaeraceae bacterium
GCCATGAAAAACGAGCCAAAGAAGATTGTCCGTATTACCGACACCACGCTGCGTGACGCGCACCAGTCCCTCTGGGCCACGCGTATGCGGACCGACGACATTCTCCAGATTGCCGAGAAAATCGACAACGCCGGCTACTATTCGCTGGAATGCTGGGGCGGTGCCACATTTGACGTGTGTATGCGTTTCCTCCGCGAAAATCCCTGGGAGCGTCTGCGCCAGATCAAGGCCGTCTGCAAGAAGACGCCGCTTCAGATGCTGTTCCGCGGCCAGAACATCCTCGGCTACAAGCACTATCCTGACGACATCGTGGAGCGTTTCACCGCGCTCGCCTGCGAGAACGGCATGGACATCTTCCGTGTCTTCGACGCGCTGAACGATCCGCGCAACCTCGAACAGGCGATCACGTGTGTGAAGAAGTACGGCGGACACGCCCAGGGCACGATCTGCTACACAACGTCGCCCGTCCACACGGTCGAAAACTACGTCAAGCTCGCCAAAGAACAGGAGGCGATGGGCGTCGATTCGCTGGCGATCAAGGACATGGCCGGCATCCTCACGCCCGGCGCGGCCCGCGAACTCGTGGGCGCACTCGCCCAGGCGTTGCCCGATATGCCGATCCAGATCCATTCGCACATGACCAGCGGCATGGCCGCCGCGATGTACATGGCCGCCGTCGAAGCCGGCGCCGGGTGCGTGGACTGCGCGATTTCCACAATGTCCAGTTTCAGTTCGCAGCCCCCGTGCGAATCGATCGTCTCCATCCTCGAATCCGAAGGGTTTGAGACGGGGCTTGACCAGAAAGCCCTCGCCGAAATCAACGCCTACTTCCGTGACCTCAAGCAGAAACGCCAGCCGACGTCCTCCGCGAAGGTCGAGCCTGTGGACGCGGGCGTGCTCGTCCACGCGATTCCGGGCGGCATGATTTCCAACCTCCGCAGCCAGTTGGCGCAGCAAGGCGCGTTGGATCGCTTGCAGGACGTGTTGGACGAACTGCCGAAGACGCGGGCGGACATGGGCTATCCGCCGCTCGTCACGCCGACGTCGCAGATCGTCGGCGTCCAGACCGTGCTGAACGTGTTGAGCGGCAAGCGCTACGGCATGGTGACGGACGAGACGAAGCACTACGCGGCGGGTTACTACGGTCGGACGCCCGCGCCGATTGACAAGAAGCTCCAGAAGAAGCTCATTGGCGACCTCAAGCCCATCACGTGCCGCCCGGCCGATCTGCTCAAGCCCGGCCTCGCGGCGGCTGCGCGTGAAATCCCGGCGAAGTTGATTCAGGCGGAAGAGGACATTCTCAGCTATTGCCTGTTCCCGGAGGTGGCGCTTGGCTACTTCAAGTGGCGCGCCCAGCCCGAAGGTGCACGTGATCCGATTCCGGCCGACGTCGAGATGCAGAAGACGGCCGAGGCGGCATCCGCCGCGCCGGCGGTGTCGGCGGACGATGCGCGGTTCATCGCGATCGGCAAGGCGTTCGCGGCGTTGATGGCGTCGTGCGGCGGCGTCGCGGCGGACGGCGTGGCCGTGTCGCTCCCGACTGCGACCGCGCCGACGGCGAAGCCGGCGGAAGAAAAGAAGGACGCGGCGCCGGCCGTGCCGGCGGGGACGCCGGTCCCGGCACCGTTGAACGGAACGTTCTACCGCAGTTCCGGTCCGGGCAAGCCCGAACTCGCCAAGGACGGCGCGTCTGTCAAGGCGGGTGAGCCGTGTTGCATTGTCGAGGCGATGAAGCTCTTTAATCCCATCAAGGCCACGGCGGTCGGCAAAATTACGTTCCTCGTGGAACACGGTGCGGCCGTGACGAAGGGGCAGACGCTCGCCGTCATCGCCTGAGGCGGCGGTATCAATCCAAGGTAGGAGGACGAGTCATGGACTTTACATCGGCGGCGTGGATCTGGCTCTATCTGGGCGCGTTTCTGATGCTGGCGGAAATCGTCAGTCCCGGTCTCGTCCTCTTCTTCTTCGGACTTGCGGCGGCGACGGTTGCCGGATGCGTATTTTTGTTTCCCGCCTTGTCGACGGCCGCGCAGTTGGCACTCTTTTCCGCGTTCGCGATTGTCTATCTCGTCGGTCTGCGGCGGCTCGTGAAGAGCGTGTTCGTCGGCGACGTCGAGCAGTCGGGCGGTTTGGCGAGTGCGTACGTCGGCCGTGTGGGGAAGGTCGTCGAGGCGATTCGTCCGGGCGTCCCCGGTCGTGTCGCCTTGGGCGATGCGGAGTGGACGGCGGTGGCGGCCGAGGCGTTGGACGCGGGGCGGGAAGTGCGCGTCGTGTCGCAGCAGAATCTGACGCTGACCGTCGCGCCCGCTCAGATGCAGTAGTCGAACGTCGGCGTTTCGGCCGTTCGGGCCATTTTCATCATCCGCGTCAGGGTGATGCCCGCGAGTGCGTTGCGGAGGGCGTTGTTGACATCGCCCCAGATGGCGCGGGCGAACGCGCTCGTTTTTTCATCAGCGTGAGCCTCGTCGAGTCCGTCGAGAATGGCGAGCGGTCCCTGCATCGTCTCCACGATGGCGAGAAGGGTGATTTCGTCTGGATCCTTGGTTAGACGGAAGCCGCCGGCGACACCGCGGATGGAACGGATCATGCCGGCCTTGCGAAGGGGGATGACGAGGCGTGAGGCGAATTTGAGGGAGAGGTCCTGGTCTTTCGCGATGGCGGCCATCGTGCGAGGGGACGGATCGTGTTCATGGGCGGCGACGTCCATCATGATGCGAAGGCCGTAGCGGGCTTTCGCGGAAATCTTGAGCGCCTTTGCAGCGCCGCGTCTGGT
>CAZTHR010000260.1:0-1100 GCA_964613265.1 uncultured Lentisphaeraceae bacterium
TCCGCGCCATGGAGCGATTTCGCGTGAAGGGCTGTATGGCGGTTGTGATGTCTTTTGTTAACCAAGGAGTCTAACGAGATGAAGAGTGTCGTGTTTGGTGGCGTGGCGGTGGCTTTGGCCGTGGCGCTTGGAGTCGGCTGCGCCGGCTGTGGCAAGGAAGAGGCGAAGTCGGCGGCGGCGGAGAGCAAGGCGCCCGCGCGCGATCCGAACGAGGTCATGCTGGTCGTCAACGGCCAGAAGTTGACGTACGGCGCGATCAGCGGCGACGTGGACAAACTGCTGGAAGTCCGCAAGGATCAGATTCCCGCCGAACAGATGGAAGAAGCGCGTAAGATGTTCTCGCTTCAGGTTGCGCAGCAGTTCCTCATGAAGACCCTGCTCAAGAGCGAGGCGGCCAAGAAGGGCGTGAAGATTTCCGCCGAAGACCGTGCGAAGCGCGAAGCCGATTTCGTCAAGGCGAACGCCGGCCAGCCGAACGCGCCGAAGTCCGTGGCCGAGGCGGCGGAAAAGTTTCCGCTGGGCAAGGAGCGTGGGTTGCAGGAATTTGCGGACGGTATTCTGATTCAGAAACTGCTGGAGCAGGAAGTCGTGTCGAAAATCAAGGTCGATCCGAAGAAGGTCGATGCCGCGTTGGAGAAGATCAAGGCGGACAATGCCGAAGCGGAGAAGAAGGCGCAGAGCGCCGAGGTCGACATCAAGGCGCTCAAGAAGCAGATGGATGGCTTGAAGGGCGATGCGCTCAAGGCGAAGTTTGCAGAACTCGCCAAGGCGAAGAGCGACTGCCCGTCCAAGGAGAAGGGCGGCGATTTGGGCGAGTTTACGCGCGGTCGTATGGTGCCCGAGTTTGAAAAGGCGGCGTTTTCGCTGCCGCTCTTCACGGTCTCCGATCCGGTCAAGACGGCGTTTGGCTGGCACTTGATCATGGTCACGAAGAAGACGCCTGCCGTCGAGGCGAAGGGCGACACGCCGGCCGCGCCGGAAAGCGTTCAAGCGTCCCACATCCTCCTGAAGGCATCCGCGCCGCAGAAGCTGCCGACGCGCGAGCAGATCGAGTCGAACATGAAGAGCCAGGAAGAGCAGACGGCGATCCGTTCGTACTT
>CAZTHR010000260.1:1200-2739 GCA_964613265.1 uncultured Lentisphaeraceae bacterium
CCGCCCAGACGGAGGAACTGCATTTCCAGTTGGATGAGGGCGGCGAACCGCCGGGCGCGGCCGTCATCCGCGTCTTCATCGTGTACGGCGAGGGCGTCCCTCGGGACGAGTGCGTCCAGAAAGCGGTCGAACGCCGCGTACCAGGCGGATGCCTCGCCGCCGGGCGGCGCGAGTTCGCGGACGAGCGTTGCGCCGTAGCCGGCAAGCGCCGTTTCGCGCCAGCGGCCGCGCAGGGATTCACGCAGGTTTACGGGGACGACTTCGCGAAGGGCGTGGAGATCGCCGCCAGAGGCGTGGGCGTAGTAAAGGAGATCGCAGGCGTAGAAGAGGTCGTATTGGCCGAGGAAAGCGGACTTGGGACGGACGGCGCCTTTGACGAGCGTACTGACGCATCCATGGTCGGGCGTCAACCATGCGACGACATGGCTTGTGCGCGACCATGGGTGGATGGCCAGCACGATGCCTTTTGTCTTGATGATCTCTCCTGCCATGGCGGGTATTATACCACCTTCGGGCGTTGAACGAACCCCTGCCAACTTTTTTCAATTTTTTTCACAAACCCCCTTGCGGCGCGAACGGCGTTCTGATATACTATCCCTCGTTGTCACCTCTGCGGGCTCATCGTTCATCGGTTAGGACCTCGGACTGTCGATCCGAAGAGGGGAGTTCGATTCTCCCTGAGCCCGCCACTTTACAAAGCCGCCGAAAGGCGGTTTTTTTGTTGTCCACACACCGTTGGAGTGGGAACATGAGAGAGTTCTTCGATGTCACGTTGCTGGCCGTCCTTCAAGGCGTGGCCGAGTTTCTGCCGATTTCAAGTTCCGGCCATCTCGTCATCGGGCAGCATTTGTTGGGCATGGGGGCGCCGAGTATGCGGCTGAACGTCTTTTTGCACGTGGGGACGCTTGTAGCCATTTTCGCGTACTACCGGGCGCGGATGGGAACGTTGCTGGCAGGATTGTTCGGATTGCGGGGCGATTCGGTACAACGTCGGTCGGCGTGGGGTTACGTGGGTAAAATCGTCCTATCGGCCGTTCCTGCGATTCTCGTCTACTTCCCGTTGCGCCACCCGATCGACGCGCTTTTTGAGAATGCGCGGATGGTGGGGGCGTTGTTGATGTTCACGGGGGCGGTGTTGGCCGGGACGCGCTTTCTGCCGCGTGGGAAGAACGCGGTTTGCTGGCGGCGGGCGTTTTTCATGGGCTGTGGCCAGGCGGTCGCCTTGTTGCCGGGCGTGTCGCGGAGCGGCATGACGCTGGCTTCGGCGCGGACGGGACGTGTCGATCCGGCGGCGGCGGCGGAGTTTTCCTTCCTCATGAGCACGCCGCTCATTGCGGGCGCGGCGGTTCTGGAGTTGCTGGATTCGTTGGCGGCCACAGACGCGGCGGGTGAAGTTGGCTGGGGACTCGTGTTCTATGGTGCGGCGGTGGCGGCGGTTGTGGGCTACTTTTCCCTTGCGGGACTTGTGCGGATGTTGAAAGGTCGTTTTTTCTGGTTGTTCGGTCCCTACTGTTTCGTCGCCGGTCTCCTGACCCTCTG
>CAZTHR010000261.1:0-2732 GCA_964613265.1 uncultured Lentisphaeraceae bacterium
GTTGGGATGCAGAAGGACGCCTATCTGTTTGCGTTGGCGAACAAGGTGGATTCCGCCGCCGTCGTTGACGTGGATCAAACGATTCAGCGCGCGTTCGACAACCAGTTGCCCATCGAGGGGCGCGTCGAGAAGGAGGTCAAGGGTGGCTACGAGGTGACCGTCTCCGGACAGCGTGCGTTCTGCCCCTATTCGCAGATCGACCGCGTTCGCAAACCGCTCGACAAGGGCGCCGAGAACCCCTACGTGGGCCAAACGTTCCAGTTCCTCGTGTCCGAATACGGCAAGGACGACCGTGGGCAGAATCTGATTGTCAGCCGCCGTGCCGTCCAGGAAAAGGAACTTCAGGTGGCGAAGGACTATCTGCGCGATTCGTTGACGGAAGGGCAGACCCTGAACGGCACGGTCGTGAAGGTGCTCGACTTCGGCGCGTTCGTCGATCTCGGCGGTCTGGAAGGTCTCGTCCCCGTGCGCGAAATTTCGTGGGACAAGGTTGTCGACCCGCGCGATTTCGTCAAGGAGGGCGAGGTCGTCACAGTGAAAATTCTTTCGCTCGACTGGGAACGTGAGCGCATTTCGCTCTCTATCCGTCAGTGCCAAGCCAAGCCTCTGCGTCCCCGTTCGCCGGAGGAAATCGCGGCCGAGGCCGAAGCCCAGGACGTCAAGGACTGGATGGAAACGCACAAGGACGACAATTCCGGATTTTCCTCACTCGGTTCCGCATTTGCCGGCATCAACCTTTGACTTACAAATGGGGGCGGTTCGCGACGGAGGGTAGATGCCAGACGCGACTTCGGATACGTATTGTCCGAACGCGCGTCTTGCTTCGTCGGCAAGATGGGCGTAGCGCTTCACAAAGGATGGAACATGCCCTTCGGTCAAACCGAGCAAATCGTGCATGACGAGCCACTGCGCGTCGCAGACGGGGCCTGCGCCGATGCCGATAGTCGGGATTCGCAACGTCGCCGTTACGCGAGCGGCCAGTTCGTCCGGTACGCATTCAAGCGTGACGGCGAACGCGCCGGCCTGCTCTACCGCCGCCGCGCCGTTCAGCACGGCATCCGCCGATTCGCGCGTTTTCCCCTGCGTTTTGAACCCGCCGAACACGTTCACGCTCTGCGGCGTCAGCCCCACGTGGCCCACGACGGGAATGCCGCTCTCGACCATCCGACGAATCAAGGCGCAGACACGCTCGCCGCCCTCCAACTTCACCGCGTCGGCGCCGGCCTTGAGGCAGGCCACGGCATTCGCCATCGCTGAATCGTCTCCGCACTGGTAACTGCCGAACGGCAGATCCGCCACCACAAGCGCATCCTTTACGACACGTGCGACGGCGGCCGTGGCGCTCAGCGTTTCTTCCATTTTGACGGGCAGGGTCGTCGCATGGCCGAGCATCGTCATCCCCATCGAATCACCGACAAGAATACACGGAACGCCTGCTTCGTCCGCCAATCGCGCGAAACAGGCATCATAAGCCGTGCAACAGCCGAGTTTCTGATGACCCTTGGCGGCCTGGAACGTCGATACCGTCCATTTCTTCATGGAAGCAAAATCCTTTTCGGCAATCAGTGGATGTTTCCGCGCGCGGGATGTTTCTTCTTCTTCGGCGAATCGAGTTGGAGGAACGTCGCGAACTTCAGCGCCTCGGCCGGAATCTCGTCGCCCGTCGTGTCCGGCATTTCCGACAACGGCGGCGGCGGTTCTTCCAGATGCTGGTGGTTACGCGGCTTGGGGTTGACGAGACGGCGCAATTCGTCTTTGAACGCTTCCAAGCCGACTTGACCATTGAAGTCCTTGAGGTCGGCGTAATCCCGCAAGTCCTTCTGACCGGGTTCACACGTGAGGGCAATTGGCGTGATGCCTGTCTTCTGGATGAACCGCTTGAGGTTCTTTCGCGCCGCCGCGCGGTCGAGTTTGTTCGCCACCACAATGCAGGGACGCGCCGCCATGTCCGCACTGTACTCGGCGATTTCGCGGTGGAGGACTTCATAGTCGTCCCACGGCTTTCGGTTGTCGGTTCCGGCCATGTCGATCATGTAGACGAGTACGTGCGAACGTTCCAGATGCTTGAGGAACGCCAGCCCCAGGCCCACGCCTTTCGCCGCGCCTTCGATGATGCCCGGCACGTCTGCCATACGGATTTGCGCGTAGTCTGCGTACTCGATCGTTCCGACCATCGGCGTGAGCGTGGTGAACGGGTAGGACGCGACCTTCGGCGTCGCATTGGAGAGAACGTTGAGCAGGGAACTCTTGCCCGCGTTTGGAAAACCGAGCAACCCGGCGTCGGCAATCGTTCGCAGTTCGAGGTGCAACCGCCGTTCTTCGGGTTCACCGCCGGGCGTATGCTCCGTTGGCGCCTGGTTGACGGACGTCTTGAAATGGATGTTGCCGAAACCACCCGCACCGCCTTTGGCTACGACGACTTGTTCCCCCGGCTTCATGATGTCGGCCACGACAAGCCCCGTCTCCAGATCCGTCGCCCGTGTACCGCACGGGACGTCTACGACGAGATCCTTGCCGCGTCGGCCATAACAGCCGCGCCCCGAACCCGGTACGCCGTCCTCGGCGAAGAGCTTGGGATCGTAGAACATGGCGACAAGCGAGTTGACATGAATTGAACCGCGCAGCACGACATCGCCGCCACGCCCGCCGTCGCCGCCGTCAGGACCGCCAAAAGCCACCAGCGCCTCGCGCCGGAACGTCGCCGCGCCATCGCCGCCCTTGCCGGACCGGAC
>CAZTHR010000262.1:0-2722 GCA_964613265.1 uncultured Lentisphaeraceae bacterium
AAGGAGATAGGACAATGAGTCGACATCGGCGATATCCCGTGCGGTTGGCGCGGACGGCGTTTGGCATCCGCGCCCAGGATTTGCGTACGTTGGCGCGGACGGCGTGGTGGGCGCGGCGGTGGATTGCCGCGCTGGAGGCCATGCGACTGGGACCGCGATTCGGGCGCGGACGGCAGTACGCCGTATCGGGGCAGGTAACGGAACTCATTCTCGAAGGGCCACGCGCAGAGGCCGTCGTTGTGGGATCGCGTACGGTACCCTACCGCGTCTCGCTCGAATTCACGTCTGTGACGACGCCCGCCGTGGCGGATGCCCTGAAACGCAATCCGATGACAATTGCGCGATTGCTGACGGACGATCTGCCGCTGGAGGTAGAGGGTTTGTTCCGCGATGCGGGCGTTCCGCTTTTCCCATGCGCGGCGCCAATCGGGAAGACGCTGGAAGGGCGGCCGATCTACGATGTGAAAATGCACTGCACGTGTCCCGACTGGGCGCGTCCGTGCAAACATCTCGTCGCGACGTTGCTGTTACTGGGTGAGGAAATCGCGCGACGTCCCGCCACGTTGCTCGCGTTGCGGGGCGTCGATCTTGACGACCTCGTACCCGCGTCGGATGCGCGTGTGGAAGTGGATGCGTGTGCCAGTATTCCTGCGCCGGACGCGCTTGGCGGGGAGGCGCGTCCTGACGCGCTGTTGCAGCGTCTGGGTGCGGTGCCGTTTTGGCGGGGTGGGACACGGTGCACAGAGGGTTTAGGACGAATCTACGGGCGCGTTCACGCGGTGGCGCTTGACGCCGCACATGGAAAATCTATCGATCTGCGCAGACCTTGACGGCAAGTTATGGTAGAATAGACACACTTTTTCACGAAAGGTTAAGCATGAATTCTGAAGCATGGAAAAAGGTCGAAGCCGCAATCGCGGCGACGCAGGACACGACGATTAAAGATTTGTTCGCGGCGGATCCGGACCGCGCGGCGAAGTACACGGTGCAGGCGGCGGGCTGGCTGCTTGACTACTCGAAGAATCGCGTCGATGCGAACGTGATGAAGGCGCTCATCAAACTCGCCGAGGCCTCGAACCTCAAGGACGAGATTGAGAAGATGTTCACGGGCAAGAAGATCAATTGTACCGAGAACCGCGCCGTCCTTCACACCGCGTTGCGCAACTGCGACCCCAACGCGAAAGTGCTCGTGGACGGCAAGAACGTGATGCCGAAGATTCGCGCCACGCTCAAGAAGATGGGCGATTTCGCCGACGCCGTTCGCAAGGGAACGCACAAGGGCTTTACGGGCAAGCGCATCAAGTACGTGGTCAATATCGGCATTGGCGGCAGCGATCTCGGTCCTGTCATGGCGACGCTCGCGTTGGCGCCGTTTACAAAGCGTTCAATCAAGAACTACTTTGTGTCCAACGTCGATTCCACGCATCTCGCGGAAGTGCTGCGTGAAGTCCGGGCGGATCAGACGCTCTTCATCGTCGCGTCCAAGACGTTCACGACGCAGGAGACGATGACGAACGCGCTCTCCGCGCGCGCCTGGCTGTTGGAGAAACTGGGCGGCCGCAAGACGAAGGCGAACGACGTGGTGTCCAAACATTTCGTGGCGCTGTCCACGAACGCCGAGGAAGTTTCCAAGTTCGGCATCGACGTCGCCAACATGTTCGAGTTCTGGGACTGGGTGGGCGGTCGTTATTCGCTGCCGAGCGCCATCGGCCTCTCGCTGATGATCGCCATCGGGCCGCGCAACTTCGCGCGTTTCCTCAAGGGCTACTGGAAGATGGACAAGCACTTCCGCACGGCGGGTTTCAAGCGCAACCTCCCCGTGATTCTCGCGCTTCTCGGCATTCTCTACGCGAACGGCTACGGCGCGGAGAGCTACTGCGTGCTGCCGTACGACCAGTACCTCAGCCGTCTGCCGGCCTACCTCCAGCAGATGGATATGGAATCGAACGGCAAGAGCGTGACGAAGGACGGGAAGAAGGTCACGTACACGACGGGTCCGATCGAATGGGGCGAACCCGGCACGAACGGCCAGCACAGTTTCTACCAGCTCATCCACCAGGGTACGCACCTCATCCCGTGCGACTTCATCGGTTTCTGCAAGACGCACAATCCGATCGGCGATCACCACGACAAGCTGATGGCGAACTTCTTTGCGCAGACCGAGGCGCTGGCGTTCGGCAAGACGGCCGAGCAGTGCCGCAAGGACGGCGATCCGGAGGAACTGATTCCGTTCAAGACGTTCGAGGGCAACCGGCCGACGAACACGCTGCTTGCCGACGACCTCACGCCGGAGACGCTGGGTTCGCTCATCGCGCTCTACGAACACAAGGTGTTCACGCAAGGCGTGATTTGGAACATCTACAGTTTCGACCAGTGGGGCGTCCAGCTCGGCAAGGTGCTGGCCAAGAACGTTCTGAAGGATCTCACGGCGAAGAAGGCCGGCCAAAAGCACGATTCCTCCACGAACGCGCTGATCGCCCGCTACCGCAAGGTGCTGGGCCGCTGAACGGCCGTGCGTTAACTTCTTGTCATTGCCACGGTAAAAGTATATAATTTGCTACACTTTTTTCTACGAAAGGAAGAACCATGAAGGAAGTCAGCTACAAGGAACTCGGCCTCGTCAACACGAAGGAGATGTTTGCGAAGGCGATCAAGGGCGGATATGCGATTCCGGCCTTCAACTTCAACACGATGGAGCAGATGCAGGCGATCGTCCAGGCCG
>CAZTHR010000263.1:0-2647 GCA_964613265.1 uncultured Lentisphaeraceae bacterium
AGAGCCGTCGCCGCGAGGTCGCAGAGTTCGTCCACGACAGGATCGTCCGTGAGTTCGTGGAGGAAGTCGCGGCGGAACGCCAGATGGCCGCGTTCGGCGCAGAGGCGGCGCGACGTGGCGTAGACAAGCCCCGAAACCATCCAGCCGATCTGGACGAGCACGAAGTCGGCCAACGACTGAATCTCCCGGTAGGCCGCCGGCCGCCCCGCACGAACCGCCGCCACGAGCGCGGGATTCGGTCGCGCCTGGGCAGGCAGATTCCAAAACGCCGTGCAGTCGTGCCGCCAATCGGTCGTGGCAATCTGCTCTTCAAGCACACGGAAGATGTCGAGCTTGTCCGCGTCGCGCACGGTCTGCGACGCCGTACGGACAAGAGGATCAAGTTCGTCTGGGATGTCGCGTCGATTGTGGAACAGCACGGCATCGAGAATCGCCCGCCGCTCGATGGGCGTCACGTCGGCACGGTCCAGCCATCCCTTTTCCACCACAATGTCATGCGAAAAGACGGCATGGTCGATGCTGTCCGCATCACGGAATGTGTTGTAGCGTCGCAGTTGTTCGTAGCGTCCCGTGTCGTGCAGCAGCGCGGCGGCCGCGCAGACCCGCGCCGTCACGTCGTCGAACGCCTCGCCGGTGGCGATCAACCGCGCATTCGCCACCACACAATCCGTGTGGTGGCGTTTCAACTGCATCATCGGCGGCAGAACGCCGTCGACCGCGAACGCCGCCACGTAGGCGGCGTAGACGCGGGCGAGTTCGTCCAACGTGTCGTCGGTCATCAGGCGGTGGCCAGATTGTCGATCACGGCCTTGATACGGCGGACGCCGGCGGACGAGCTCTGCTCCTTGAGAATCTTGAAACCGCCCAGTTCGCGCGTGTTCTCCACGTGCGGGCCGCAGCAGATTTCGCGGGAGACGTCGCCAATCGTGTAGAGCGTAACCTGGTCGCCATACTTCGAGCCGAACAACGCCATCGCGCCCTCGGCCTTCGCCTCTTCGACCGTCGTGAGTTTCTTCGTGACGGGCAACTCCGCCTTGATCCAGGCGTTGACCTGATCCTCGACCGCCTTGATCTGTTCGGGCGTCATCTTGTCGGCCCACGTGAAATCGAAACGCAGACGCTCCGGCGTGATGTTGGACCCCTTCTGGTTCGCCGTCGGGCCGAGCACCTTGTGAAGCGCGGCGTGGAGCAGATGCGTGGCCGTGTGCATCCGCGTGACGACGGCGGAATTGTCCTGCAAACCGGCCTTGAACGCGCCGGCGGACGTCGTGCGGCTCAATTCCTGATGCTTCCGGTTGGCTTCTTCGTAGCCTGCCACGTCCACGTCCAACCCCTGCTCCTTCGCGAGTTCAAGCGTCATTTCCAGCGGATAGCCGAACGTGTCGTAGAGTTTGAACGCCGTCTTGCCGGAAATCTGCGTCTGGTTGTGCGCCTTGAGCTGTTCGGCGACTTTCGCGAACATTGCGGCGCCCTTGTCGAGCGTCTGGTTGAAACGGTCTTCCTCGGTCTTGAGGTCGGCCTTGCACTGGGCGAGGTTGGCTTCGAGTTCGGGATAGACGTGTTTGTACTTCGCGCTGATCGTGTCCGCCAACTCCGCCGTGAAACCCGGCGCGATGCCGAGGAAACGGCTGTAGCGGACGGCGCGGCGGATGAGGCGGCGCAACACGTAGTTGGCACCGAGGTTGCCCGGCTTCACGCCGCCCTTCGGGTCGCAGAGGATGAACGTGGCCGTGCGCATATGGTCGGCCACGATGCGGCGGGCCTTGAGCGCAAGTTCGGGGTCGTCCGGCGTCATGGTGGACAGCGCGTCGATTTTCGCCATGATCGGCGCAAAGATTTCCGTGTCGAACACCGTCGGAACGCCGGAAAGCATACAGACCGTCCGCTCGACGCCCATGCCCGTATCAACGTTGTGGCGTCCCAGCGGCTCGTACGCGCCTTCGGCGTTCTTGTTGTACTGCATGAACACGTTGTTCCAGATCTCGATGTACTTGCCGCAGTGACACCCCGGCCGACAGTCATCGCCACACTTCGGCTTGCCCGTGTCGATGAACATCTCGGTGTCGGGGCCGCACGGGCCGGTGGTACCGGCGGGCCCCCACCAGTTGTCCTCGCGCGGAAGCGGGAAGATGTGGCTTTCGGGCAGACCCTGCTGCTTCCAAAGGGCGATGGCCTCGTCGTCGCGCGGAATGCCGTCTTCGCCCGCGAACACAGTCACGTAGAGATCCTTGGGGTCGAAGCCGAGTTTCGTCGTTAGGAACTCGAAACTCCAGGCGATGGCCTCCGGCTTGAAGTAGTCGTTCAACGACCAGTTGCCGAGCATCTCGAAAAACGTGAGGTGCGCACTGTCGCCCACGGCATCAATGTCGCCCGTGCGGACGCACTTCTGGACGTCGGTGAGGCGCGTGCCGGCCGGGTGCGGCATCTGGCCCATGAGATAGGGGACGAGCGGGTGCATCCCGGCCGTGGTGAACAACACGGTGGGGTCGTTTTCGGGAATCAGGCTCGCGCCGTCAATGCGCGTGTGCCCCTTCGATTCAAAAAAACTCAAATACGTCTCGCGAAGTTCGTCAGCTGTCAACTTATTCATTTCTTACTTCCTCAAATGGATTGTGTATTATACCATGATTTGCCCGCGCCGCGTAGG
>CAZTHR010000264.1:0-2610 GCA_964613265.1 uncultured Lentisphaeraceae bacterium
ACGGTTTCGGGCGGGATGGACACGGTGGCGGGAAACGCCGTCTCGCCGCCCGCAACGCATTCAACCGCCTGCGTCCGATGCGACAACGGCCGCAACGCGGCGTCCACCGTTTTGTCCGACGAATTCCACACCGTCACATAATCTGCGCCGAATTGCTCGACGAACACGCCCGTATTCACCGCTTCCAGCAACGTACCGAGCGGCCGCCATCCCGCTTCGGAAACGGCCCGTTGAAGCGGCCCGTATTTCTTGAAGAACGGACGATGCCGGTTGTAGATTTCGGGCCGCGAGAAATAGTGACCACCCGAGGCGTTCGGCGAGAAGAAACTGGACATCAGCCCATAGGCCAAACACCGCTGGAAATACTTCTCCACCATCGCGTCCGTCAAATTCTCGAACTTCACGTTCTGAAGGAAGCAATAAGGCTTGCCGTACGACATCGCCATGCGATAGAGGAGGTCGCGGTCGCTTTGCGGACTCCACGCGCCCTCGCCATTGTGAATCCATTTCGTCTCCTGTCCGCCCATGTCCACGAACGGAATGAGCCACGGCCAGGAATACGGTGCACCGTTTGCCTGGATGAGCTTGCCTCGCGCATGGACGCGATCGGCCACGGCACGAACGTATTCGTAGATCGCCAGCGCCGTGGCGACGCCCGGCCGCTTCGTTCCCATCGACCAGCAGAGCGGCGTTTGCGCGTATTTGAAATTTTCGCGTCGGAAGTCGAGACGCGGCGGCAGATGGCATTCGGCGGAATCGATGTACTCGCCGTCGACGCCGTTGGGGAAGTCCGCCGCATGACGTGCATCGAACGCCGGTCCGGTCAACTTGGTCTGGTAGTCCCCGCCGGGGATGCCCGGCAGGGCGTTCATGTTCCAACAGGCGCCCTTGCACCAAGGCTGGTCGCAGAGACGCCCCGTAATCCGCCCGTCCTCGTCGTGGTACGTCGCCGCCTGCCAGGCACGCGCGTAGGCATGGCCTTTCGCGGCCAGGCCGTCGGCCATCGTCTGCGCATCTGCCAGTGTGACGGCGTTCGTGGCTTTCATCGTCATCCACCAACTCGTCGGCTCGGTGTAGTGGAACGTGAGAATGTCGTGCGCGTCGTCCCACGCCGTCTCGCCGTCGCCCTCTTTGATGCGGAATCCGAAATCCTCCCAACCCTCGACTTTGCTGATGGGCGCGAACGCCATCCAGATGCCATGCCGCTTGATGCGAACCTTGTAGGCATCCGGGAAAATCGACGCATAACGGGACAACGCGCCGCGAAACCCCGTTTCACCCGGTGCCTGGAAAGAAACGAATCCGAAACGCGCCGACGATTTTTCCCGCGTAAAACCGACGTCGAACGCGATGAAGAGCCGCCGCAGACGACCGTTACCGACGACGCGAAAGATAGCCGGCGCGGCGGGGTCGTAACCGAGCGCATGGACACGCCCACCCGCACGAACGGCGCCGAACGGCCAGCGCGACAGGGCTTGCGCACCGCAGCCGGGATTCATCGTGTTGCGATATTGCCCCGCGCCCATCGGCAATTCCGTGCGCGGATCGTCGAGCCACGTGAGCGCCCCTGCCGGCAGCGGCTGCGAATAGGCGAATGTGACGGCGCGGTCACCGCCCGTCGTCTCATCGAGCGCCACGTCGAAAAACGTCACGTCCTCCTGCTCCCGGCGTTTCACGGAGACACGCACGCCCTTGACCGTCGCGCCGTCGGACACGGCCGTCCAGCCGTCGCCGTCACGCGCGGCGTCGTGCAGCAGAAAGGCCGACGCATCCGTCGGATCGGCCACCTGTACGGGCGTCGTGTCGAACGTTGCAAGATCGTTTCGCGGGTACGTCGTCATGCGTAGGTTACGAAACCGCGCCCGGCCCGCATGGCGTCGATAGAGGAGATAACAGGCGACGCTCGCGACGGGTTTGTCGGGATTCACCACCACGACACCCTTCTGCCAGCCACGCGCCGCGTCAAGCGTGAACGGATGGTGCTGACCATAAAGACAGGTACCGTCCGCATACGTGACATCGAGGTAGAGCGAATAGTCGAAATCCGACCCGCCCACATTGACTTCGCATCGCGATTCAACCGACATGGAAAACGGCTGTGCCGTCGTTTGATCGAGGACGATCCGCCGTGTAGCGCCATTGGGCAACGTGGCGTCCGCCCCATTGTCGAAAATCCACTCGCCTCCTTCATACGCACATTTCGGCGCCGTACGGAGAAGCGTGTGCAGACCGTCCAGCGGAACTGCGGCTTCCCGCCCCGACAGAGCGTTCACGCCACGATAGACCTCGCCGACGGCAATCTCGCCCGCCGCAACGGACAATGGCAATCCCAGAAACAAACCCCACAGGCCACAGACGGCCATCCACGTGTTTTTCATATGCGTACCCCAGCCGGAGAGTGGAGCGGGCGATGGGAATCGAACCCACGTAAGAAGCTTGGGAAGCTCCTATTCTGCCATTGAATTACGCCCGCGAAGACGTTGACAACCCGTCTTGCGACAGATTGGCGGAAAGGGAGGGATTCGAACCCCCGATACCTTGCGGTATGCATGATTTCGAGTCATGTGCATTCAACCAGGCTCTGCCACCTTTCCGTCGGCAACAGTTGGG
>CAZTHR010000265.1:0-2592 GCA_964613265.1 uncultured Lentisphaeraceae bacterium
GACCGCGTTCAAGATGGTGGGCATGGGACGGTACGGGCGAACACGGCCGCGCCGACGAGCGCGGTGAACGGCGCCACGAGTACAAGACCGAAACTGCCGACGAGCGTCTTGACGAGTTCCGCGCTCACGAGGGTCGAGTTGAGAAAGTCGATCGGGTGCGTCCCCTGCGCGGCAAAAACCATCAACAGCGTCAGGTAACCGCCCGAATAGGCGAGCAGCAGCGTCGTCGTCATTGTGCCGACGACGGCACGTCCCATGCGCAGGCCCGACCGCAGGAGCGGCCCGAAACCGAGCGACGGGTTGTGGAAGCCGACTTCGGCAATGCCCGCCGCAATGTCCATCGCAAGATCCATGACCGCGCCCGACGAGGCGAGCACGATGGCGCCCATGAAAACGTCCTGCAAGTCGAGCGCCGAATAGCCCGAATAGATCAGTTGCTGAGCATACGGCATCGTGGCGCCATTCACATGCATCACGCGCCCGAAGAAATGCGCCAGCAGAAGCGACGCGGCCACGCCGAGCATCGCCCCGGCGAATGCGACAACGCCCTTCCGCGTCCAACCCGCCACGAGATACATGATGACGGCCGTCAGCAACGCCACCGTGGTGAACGCAACGGTCGACGCATGATACCCCGACAACACGAGCGGGATGAGCAGCTTCCAAACGGCCAGACAGCTGAACACGAAACTGAACAGCGCTTTCAGCCCCGTCCACCCGCCGAACGCGCAGAGAAACGCGCAGAATGCGCCAAACAATCCCAGCCCCCACCCCAGACGCCAATGGTCGCGCACGGTCAGCACGTCACCAGGCTTCGCCGCATCGGGTACGACGACGAGCGCCGTATCGCCCGGCTTGAACCGTTTATCGAGATCCATCTGCGCGCGCAATTCGTTCTCGGCGGCGAAGACGCGCCCGTCGGACAATCGGACTTTCACGTGTTCCGTGCCGAACTCGACCAGGCCGTGCGTCTGCAGCGCGGCATCGTCAACCTCCAGCACCTCCGCGCACTGGGTGGACAGTCCGTCGTGCACGAGCGGCTGCGGTCCCGGCATGAACCACAGCCCCAGACACGCGACCACCAGCGCGAGGGCGGGCAAGAAGCGCTTCACCTCACTCTCCGTCGTAGAGCGCCTTGATCTTCCGGGCGATGTCCGTGTTCTCCATGTAACCGACGAACCGATCCGCGCCGCACCCCTTGGCGGACGTCAGCACGGGCAGGGCGGTGTGATGCGCGGAACTCCAGCCGATGCCACTCTTGTGCGAGACGATCAGGCGGCAGACGCCCCCCAGCAGGTAGCGTTTCTCGCCGTCGTACTTCGTATTCTCTTCGATCTTCGCCTTGTGGAATGCGATGTCGTGGTCGTAGGCGCGGCGGATCTCGTCAAGTTCCGACGCCGTGAGCCGCATGGGATCTTTTGCGGACGCGACCTTCGCCGCCAGTGCCTCGGACGGCGGGAATTTCAGACCGAACGCCTGCGTGATCAGCGGCTTCACGTCGTCGAATTGCGTGGCGTTGAGCTTTCGCACCTTTGAATCGAACACGCCGACGCTCATCGTCTGTCCTGCGAGACGTTCCATGTAGAGCGCATAGCCCGTACCGGAGAAACCCATGGAGAGACCGCCCGTTTCGTGATCGCCCGTGACAACGACCAGCGTCTCGTCCGGATGCTTCTGTTGGAAATCCAACGCCACTTGAACGGCCGAATCCAGCGCAAGCACGTCGCGCAGGTTCGTCGCGGCGTCGTTCGCATGGCCCGCCCAGTCGATGCGGCCGCCCTCGACCATCATGAAAAAGCCCGCGTCGCCGTCCAGCACTTCAATCGCCTTGGCCGTGAGTTCGGCGAGGGTGGGCTGGTTCGTCTCCGGCGTAACGTCGATCGTGTAGTCGAGCGGGCCGTTTACGAACTTCGTGAGGATTTTGCCACAGCCGGGCTTGAGCGCCAGAAACGCCGCACGGGATGTGACGATTTGGTAGCCCTTCTTTTCGCAGTAGGCGTAGGCGTCGCCACACGTCGCGTACTGCGCATGGGCGCGCGACGCTTTGTCGGACACGCCCAGGCCGCCACCGGCAAAGAAGTCGAAGCCCGAATTGGCTAGTTCGAGGGCGATGCCGTACGTATCGCCGCGATTCGTACGATGGGCATAGAAGCCACCGGGCGTCGCATGGGTGACGGTGACGCTCGTGACGATTCCAACCTTCCGTCCCTGAGCCTTGGCCACTTCGGCGCACGACACGGCGCGCGAACCCGTGGTGTCCACGCCGAGGCGGCCATTCTGCGTTTTGACGCCGCAGGCGATGGCCGTGGCGGCGGCGGCGGAATCCGTGACGAGCGAATCGGCCGAACACGTGCGGGTCACGGCCTGATAGGGCAGCGTGTCCATCGCCAGCGGGCCGCGCCCCACCTTACGTGAAAACTCGTCGGCGATCATGCGCTGCGGCGTGGACATTCCGTCCCCGATGAACAGGATGAGATACTTCGGCGCCCGCGCGAAAGCCGATGCGCCCAAGGCGAAACAACAACAGAACAGGATGCGACGTAAGTTCATAAGGCCGTGTATCATACCACGCTCCCGCTGAAAACGCAAACG
>CAZTHR010000266.1:0-2590 GCA_964613265.1 uncultured Lentisphaeraceae bacterium
AACCTATATGCGAGACTTTCTAACCGTTCTCACGATGGTGGCCGGCGGGTTGGGCATCTTCCTGCTCGGCATGAAGCATTTGTCTGATGGGCTTCAGGCCGTTGGTGGCCAGGGCCTTCGGAAATTCATGGGGCTGGCCACAACGCACCGCCTGGCGGGCGTTGGAACGGGCATTGCCTCCACGTTGATTGTCCAATCGTCCTCCATCATTATCGTCATGCTCGTGGGGTTTGTTTCGTCGGGGATGTTGACGCTCACGCAGGCGATCAACGTGATTATCGGCGCGAACATCGGCACGACCGGTACGGTGTGGATTGTCGCGTTTGCGCCGTCGCCGCAGATTCTCGGTCTGGTGGGATTGGCCATCGGCGCGTTGCTCTACTTCTTTCTGCGGGGCGATCGTTTGCGCAACACGGGGTTGGCCATTTTGGGGTTGGGGCTTGTCTTCCTGGGTCTCTACTTCATGTCCAAAGGCGTCATGCCGATCCGCGAGAACCCCGACGTGGCGACGTATTTCCAGAAGATGGACGCCACGACGTACGGCGGCATTTTTCTTGTGGCGTTGGCGACGGCGGCGTTCACGGCGGTCATCCAGAGTTCGGCGGCCGCGATCGCCATCTGTATGACGCTGGCCACGCAGGGGCTGATTTCATATGAAGTGGCCATCAGTGCGCTCTTCGGCGCGAACATCGGTACGACGATGACGGGCTGGCTGGCGGCCATTGGCGGCTCGGCGGACGCCAAGCAGACGGCGATGGCGCACACGTTGTCGAACGTGATCGGCACGCTCGTCTTTCTGCCGTTCGTGCCGCTCCTCGTGAAGATGAGCCAGTTCGTTTTCCCGAACTGGAACGTGGCCGAAGTGGTGACGGTGAGCGGCAAGGCCACGAAGATGTTTCTCCATGTCGCCGCGCCAATCGCGTTTGTGGACACGGTGTTCTCCGTGTTGCGTGGCATTTTGACGTTTCCGTTCGTGAAACAGTTCGCGCGGCTGATCGAGCGGATGATTCCGCCGACGGGCAAGGAGAAGCCACATCTGAGCGTGCTCAAGACGGCGGGTAGTAAGCTCTCGCCCGTCATCGCCTGTGATCAGGCGTTGCTGGAAGTCCAATTCATGCGCGACAGCGATCTCGAACTTCTGCAGATTGTTCGCAAGGTCATCGAGGGCGAAGCGGAAACGGAGGACGAGGAGCATATCTTCCATCGCGAGGGCGTGCTCGACAACGTCCAGCGCGAGGTGACGGAGTATCTCGGATCCGTGATGATGAAACGTCTGCCCGTGGACGTGGCCGAACGCGCCCGGCGGCTGTTGCGTCTAACGGACGAACTGGAATCCGTTTCCGACGAGGCGTCGACGATCGTGAAAGTCACGCGCCGTCTGCGGCGGAACGGCCAGCAGATTTCCGACTTTTCCCGCACCGTGCTGTTGAGTGTGCACGACCGCGTGGTCGCGTTCGCGCAGGAAGTTTCGCCGTGGGTGCGTTCGCCGCGTCCGGACATTGACTTGGATCGGATTCAAGCCGAATCGAAGGATATCCACGAGTTTCTCCGTGATCGTCGTCGGATGCAGTTGGGGCGCGTCGGGCCCGACGATCCGAACTCCCCCATGCGCGTGTTGGTGGAACTTGACGTCATCAACGCCTACGAGCGCATTCGGGCCTACTACATCAACATCGCCGAAACGCTCGCCGGGCGCAAAGGCTGAGGGTGGCGAACGATGCGACTTCTCTTTCTAAGCGACATCCATGGTGTTCCGTCCACGCTGGAAGCGGCGTTGACGGCGGCTCGGCCATTGAATCCTGATCGAATCATCTTGCTGGGCGATTTGCTCTACCATGGCCCGCGCAACGGGGTGCCGGATTTCTACGATCCTGTCAAGGTCGTACAGATGCTCAACGGCCTCAAGGAGCGCATTGTGGCCGTGCGTGGGAATTGCGACGCGGAAGTGGATCAGATGATGTTCGAGTTCCCGATGATGGCGGACTACGCGCTTGTGGATGCGGGGACGGCGACGTTCTTTCTCACGCATGGACACCTTTGGAACGAACGGCGTCTCCCGCCGCTCGGCCGCGCCACGGTCTTCGCCCAAGGACACACCCACATCCCCGAGCTGCGGACGTTGACGGGCGGATTGACGTTTTTCAATCCCGGATCCGTTTCCCTGCCCAAGGGCGGGTCGGCGCGGTCGTTTGGGTTCTTTGACGGACAGAACTTGCGCCACATCTCCCTTCCGTAAAAATCAGAACACGATGCCGAGTTCGGCGAGGGGTTGGCAGACGAAATCGCGCTGTCGGGCGCGGGGATGGGGGAGCGTCAGTTCGGGCGTGTCGATGATCTCCCCGCCGAAGTCGATGAGATCGATGTCGATGGTGCGCGGGCCATTGCGGACGGTACGGATGCGGCCGAGGGCGTCTTCGATGGTGTGCATCCGTCGCGAGAAGTCGAAGGGGTCAAGTGCCGATTCGAAAACCGCCACTTGGTTGAGGAATTTCTGATCTGCGAATGCGGCTGGGACGTCGACTGGTTCCGTCTCCATGACGGAACTCGCCGCGACGAGGCGCGTATCCGGGAAACGCGCCAGCGCGTCGAG
>CAZTHR010000267.1:0-2590 GCA_964613265.1 uncultured Lentisphaeraceae bacterium
CGCTCCACCAGATCGTCTACGTCTTCCGGGGCGCGGCGCTGCACACGCTCGAAGAGATCGCCTGCGAGCAGATGCCGTAAACGGGTGGGGTTTTAACGCGAAGAAGGATTAACAATATGCCGATGTGTCACCACGTGTGGAGAATAGGAAAGGAAGAGACGAGGATGCAGATGAAATCGATTGGCGTGAGCGGATGTCTCGTGTTGGCGGGGTTGTTGTTGGCGGCGGATGTTTCGGGCGTCGAGGCGGTGCAGTTCTTCCGCCCGGAGCGCCCGACGCGCGGGAACGTGAACGTCCTCCGCGTCCAGCCCATCGACGACGCGGCGTGGATCGCCTACGACACGGCGACGCGCCCGAAGATCTTTGAGGACTTCAACACCTTCCACACGTTTCCGAAGGACGCGACGGCGGGCGATTTCTACCGCTTCAGAAAGGAGTTTACCGTGCCGGACGCCGCCGCGCCGCTGCGGTTCGACGTGAGCGCGGACGAGCGGTTCGTCCTGCTCGTCGACGGCGAGATCGTCGCGCGCGGCCCCCATCGCGGCATGCCGTCGCACTGGTACTACGAGAGCTACGAATTGCATCTCACGCCCGGCCTGCACGTGATGGAGGCGGTCGTGTGGGCGCTCGGCCCTCACGCGCCCCTCGCCCAGCTCTCGTTCCGGGGCGGCAGCTTCGTCCTCAAGGCGGAGGAGCCGTACGACGCGGCGCTGACGACGGGCCGGGCCGCCTGGCGCGTCGCGAAGCTCGCGAACACGCGCATGACGGATCTGGGGTCGAGCGAGACGTACGGCGCGGGAAGCCAGTGCGAGGTCGCGGGGACGTCGTTCGTCGACGAGCGGCCGCCGGCGGACGCCTACGTCGCCGCCCAGACGGTCGCGGGGGCGATTCGCCCGGCGAAGTACTTCACGCGCCCGGACCAGTGGCAGCTCTTTCCGACCGAACGCCCCGACCCGCGCCTCGCGCCGTGTGCGCCCGGCGTCGTCAAGGCCGTGCGCAACGGCGGCGATTGGGGCGCGACATGGACGGCGGCCGACGCCGACGATCCGCGCAGGCCGGCGTTCGACGCGCTCGTGACGTCCGCCGCGCCGACGACCGTGCCGCCGAACGCCGCCGTCAGCGTCCTGTGGGATCTCGGCGACTACTTCTGCGGCTACCCGGAGTTGCGCGTGTCGGGCGGCGCGGGCGCGACCGTCCGCTGGGGCTGGGCGGAGTCCCTGCGCGACGCGAAGACGCGCCGCAAGGGCGACCGCAACGCCTTCGTCGGGAAAAACGCCCGCCAGGCGTTCGTCGACGCCTTCCGCTGCGACGGCCGCGCGGGGGCGTTCTTCACGACGCCGTGGTGGCGGTGCGGACGCTGGTGCGTGCTGACCGTCCAGACGGCCGACGCGCCGCTCGTGCTGGAGGGCTGCCGCCTCGTCGAGACGGGCTATCCCATCGCGGCGGAGAACGACTTCGTCTGTGACGACCCGTCGATTCCCGCCATCCGCGCGATCTGCCGCCGGTCGATGCGCGCGTGCCTCCACGAGATGTTCTTCGACTGCCCGTTCTACGAACAGCAGATGTACCCCGGCGACACGCGCATCCAGATGCTCATCCTCTCGGCCCTGACGCGCGACGACCGCCTGACGCGCTTCGCGCTGTCGATCTTCGACCACGACCGCCGCGACGACGGGATGATCGCGATGAACTTCCCCACGCGCGGGACGCAGGAATCGGCCACCTACACGATGTGCTGGGCGCTGATGTTCCGCGACTACATGCTCTGGCACGACAACCGGGACTGGCTGCGGGCGCGTCTGCCGGGCCTCCGCCACACGCTCTCCGGACTCGCCGTCTACGAGAACGCGGACGGCCTTCTGGAGAACCTGCCGGGCTGGAGCTTCATGGACGGCGGCGGGCCGACGTTCAAGAAGGGCGTCGCGCCGGCCGGCGACGTCGGGCAGGGCGTGAGCGCCCTGAACAACCTCCTCTACCTCCTGGCGCTCCAGAGCGCGGCCGACACGGAGGCGGCGCTGGGCGAGACGGCGTTCGCCGCCGCCTGGCGGGCGCGGGCGGAGCGGCTGGGGCGGACGCTCGTGGCGACGTTCTGGGATGCGCGGCGCGGGCTGATGGCGGACACGGCGGCGAAAGACACGTTCAGCGAACACGCGCAGTGCTTTGCGATTCTCGCCGGGATCCTGACGCCCGAACAGCGGGCGGCCGCGTTCAAGGGGCTGGTCGAGGCGCCGGATCTCGCGCGGTGCACGATGTACTTCGCGCAGCACCTGTTCGAGGCGTATGCGCGGATGGGACGGGCGGACCTGATCCTGTCGCGGCTGGACGACTGGAAGCGGATCGTCGCGTGCGGCGGGCGGACGACCTTCGAGGCCCCTTTGCTGGAGCCGCGCAGCGACTGCCATGCGTGGAGCGCGTGCCCCGAATACTTCCTCCAGACGGCCGTGGCCGGCGTGACGCCCGCCGCGCCGTTCTTCGGGAAAGTCCGCGTGGCGCCCCAGCCGGGCTCTCTCGCGTTCATCCGCGCGAAGACGCCGTGTCCGCAGGGCGTCATCGAGACGGATCTCGCGTTCGCGCCCGACGGCGGCGTCTC
>CAZTHR010000268.1:0-2584 GCA_964613265.1 uncultured Lentisphaeraceae bacterium
ACATTTGAAGTCCGCACGAAGGACGCGCGTTCGCTCGCGCGGACGGGCGTGTTGCATACGATGCACGGCGTGATCGAGACGCCCGTCTTCATGCCCGTCGGTACGCAGGCCACGGTCAAGGCGCTTGAACCGCGCGATCTGCGGGAGAACGGCGCGTCCATCATCCTCGGCAACACGTACCACCTCATGTTGCGGCCGGGCATGGACGTCATTGCGAACGCCGGCGGGTTGCATCGGTTCATGAACTGGGAGCGTCCGATTCTTACGGATTCGGGCGGGTTTCAGGTTTTCTCGCTGGCGAAGATGCGCAAGCTCACGCCGGAAGGTTGCTGGTTCAATTCGCATCTCGACGGACATCGCGTCTTTCTCGGACCGCGTGAGTCGATGGAGATTCAGCGCATCCTCGGCAGCGACATCGCCATGGCGTTCGACGAATGTCTCCCGTGGCCGTGTGACCGCGCACGGGCTGAGAAGAGCGTGGCCACGACGATTGAGTGGGCGAAGATGTCCCTCGCCGCGCCCCATGCGCCGGGACAGCTCGTGTTCGGTATCGTGCAGGGAGGCGCGTATGACGACATCCGCCGTCAGTGCGCGACGGAACTGGCACGGATGGACTTCCCCGGCTACGCGATCGGCGGCGTGTCCGTCGGCGAACCCGAAGCGACGATGTACCAGGCCGTCGAAGCGTCAATTCCCCATTTGCCCGAGACGAAGCCGCGCTACGTGATGGGATTGGGCGTGATGACGCAGATGGCGGAGTGCGTTGCGCGCGGCGTGGATATGTTCGACTGCGTGATTCCCACGCGCGTGGCGCGGCACGGTACGGCTCTCACGCGCCATGGAAACGTGGCCATCAAGGCCGCAAAATGGGCGCAGGACTTGTCGCCTGTTGAAGCGGGTTGCACGTGTTATTGCTGCCAGAACTTTACACGCAGTTACGTCCGCCATCTGCTTCATGCGGGCGAAATCCTCGGTGTCCGTCTGCTCACGATCCATAATGTCCACCGCCTCTGTTCGTTCGCGAAGGAAATGCGCGAGGCCATCGATGCGGGAACGTTCATGGAATGGAAGGAGCAGCTGCATCGCGATCAAGGCGTCTAGACGACTTCAACAAGGAGAAATAGAGAAATGAATATGTTTTTTGCACAGGCATCCGTCGCGGCTCAGGCCGCATCTGAAACCGCCGCCGCGCCGGCCGTGACGGCCACGGAGACGCAGCCCGCCGACGGAGCCGCGCCCGCCGCGCCGCAGCAGCAGGGCGGATTCGGTATGCTCATGCCGATGCTTCTGATTTTCGCCCTCTTTTATTTCATGCTGATTCGTCCGCAGCAGCGCAAGGAGAAGGAACGTCGGAAGATGATCGACGAACTTCGCGCGGGACGCAAGGTCATCTTCGCGGGTGGTCTTATCGGCACGATCGCTGAGGCGAAGGACAAGACGTTCTGCATTGAAATCGCGAACGGCGTCGTCGTCGAAGTCGCGCGCAGCAGCGTCCAGAGCGTTGTCGACGAAACGCCGGCCGCGCCGTCCAAATAAACAACGACTGGTGCGCAACGGGTAGGCCCTATGGCCTTCGTGCAGGGTAAATACGGTGTTCTCCACGACCCCCGCCGTTCGCGGCGGGAGGCGTCTGGCGGAGGGCGTTGGATTGTGGCGGGGCTCGTTTTGCTCGTGCTGGTCGGCATGGGGTTCGCGATTCGCCGCCATCTGAAGACGGCGGACGACGAATCGCCCGAACCCGTCGAACCGCCGCCGCCCATGGTGGTTGCCGAGCGCCCGTCGCCGCCCGCGCCGCCGCCGTCGAAACCCCTGCGAAACGCGGCGAAGAATTCTGGCGCGTCGACGGCCGCGCCGCACGTTACGTTGCCGCCACCGCAGACGCGAACGCCGACCGTTCCTCCGCCTCCGCCGAAGAAGGCGGAGATTCCCGATTGGCTGGAAAACGCCTTGACGAGCGCCGAGACGCGGCCGTCCATGGAGCGCCAGCAGTTGGACCGTTTGGCCACGGCACTTCGCGAAAACAAGCGTGCCGTCGCTATCGACGCCATCGAACGTCTGTACGGGCAGCCGACGATGGCGGATCTCCAACAACGGCTCGTCAACCAGCTCGGCCGTCTCAACATGGAGCGTCTGCTTTCCGAAACGAACACGCCGTGGACGATTCAAGCCGTCATCCGGCGTGGCGACACGTTGGAACGGCTCTCCCGTGAACACCGCACGACCTTGGCCGCCACGCGGAAACTGAATCGCGGCCTCGATCCCGACCGCATCCAGATCGGACAGAAAGTCAAGTTGCTCAACTATCCGAACGCCGCGCTCGTCGTTCACAAGAAACTCGAATACGCCGATCTCTTCTTGAAGAACGGGCGCAAACTTTTCAAGCGCTACTATCTGCGAATCGACCCGCAGACCGCGCCAGGCGTCTATCCCGTCACGGGCGAGACCGGGGCGACGGCCGCCGCGATTTTTTCAAAGTTCGAACTCAAGCCCGTTGCAGGCGACGCCCACCGTGCATCCGACGCGCGTCGCGAATTGGAGATGTTCTTGGGTGTTGGTTCGCGCATCACCGTGTCCGACCAATAGC
>CAZTHR010000269.1:0-2572 GCA_964613265.1 uncultured Lentisphaeraceae bacterium
GTTTTTGTTATAATGGCGTCATGAAAAGATTACGTCGGGCGTTTCTATGTTCAAGAACGTCCGGGAAGACGGCGACACCTTCTCATCGATGGAATGTGTTTTCATCGGAGGAACGTGTCGTCGTCGCGTGGAAGTGAAAACAAGACAAACACAAGGAGGTTGGTATGCAGCGTAGCTTCTTGAATCTGCGGATGGGCGTTCTCGCGATTGGCGCGGTCGTTCTCGTACGCGCAACATCTTTCGTCGCGTTCGGCGCGGGGGCGAACGAATCGCTTGTGCTGGCGGCGCGGGAGCGGGCGTCGTCGCACGCAATCGTGGTGGCCGAACAGGCGTCGCCCAGCGTTGTCTATGCCGCCGAGGAGTTCCGCGATTTCACGGAGCGGACGACAGGCGTCCGTCTGCCCATCGTCACGGACGCGCAGCCCGTCCCCTCGAACGCCGTCTTCATCGGTGCGTCGAAGGCGACGGCGGCGGTGTTGGCCGCCGCGCGGAAAGCGCCGGTGGACGATCTCGGCACGGATGGGTTTCGGCTCGTCGCCTGTCCGCCGCATCTGCTGATTCTCGGTTCGCCGGATCGCGGCGCCCTCTACGGCGTCTACGAGGTTCTTGAAAAATACGCGGGCTGTCGTTGGTATGCGTCGTGGCATTCCGTCGTACCCGCGCGGGACGCGCTGGCCGTGCCGGCGACGCTTGACGACGTGCAGCGGCCCGCGTTCGCGATGCGCGAACCGTTTTGGTATGACGTCCTGCAGCACGGCGCGTTCGCGGCGCGGTTGCGCGTGAACAGCCGTTCGTGGCGGAAAAACGAGGCGAAATATGGCGGATCGCCGTTTCGTTTCGGCGGCGGCCTCGGCAGCTGCCACACGTTCGAACAACTTGTTCCGGTTGCGAAATACGGCAAGACGCATCCCGAATATTTTGCGTTGCACGGTGGGACGCGCACGACGGATACGCGCAATCCGCAATGGCACGTTCAGTTGTGTTTGACGAACCCCGATGTTCTGAAGATCGTCATCGACGGCGTGTTGGCGCGGATCCGCGCCGATCCGGGTGCGAAGTTCTACGGCGTGAGCCAGAACGACAATCCGAAGTACTGCGAATGCCCGGCTTGCGCCGCCGTCGACCGCGAGGAGGAGTCCCACGCCGGCACGATGGTGCGCTTCGTCAACGCCGTCGCCGAGGCGGTCGAAAAGGAATTCCCCCATGCGGTGATCGAAACGCTGGCGTACCAGTACACGCGCAAACCGCCGAAGAAGACGCGCCTCCGGCACAACGTCGTGCCGTGCCTCTGCACGATCGAGTGCGATTTCGCGCGGTCGATCGACAAAAGCGGGTTCGCGCAGAATGTCGCCTTCCGTACGGACATCGCGGGCTGGAAGACGCAGACCGACCAGTTGTACGTATGGGACTACGTGACCGACTTTTCGCACTACGTCCTGCCGTTTCCGAACGTCCACGCCCTGCAGGGGAACGTCCGCTTCTTCCGCGACAACAACGTGAAGGAGCTGTTCGAGCAGGGCGCCTATCAGGGACGCCATGCCGATTTCGCCGAACTCAAGGCCTGGCTGCTCGCGAAATGGATGTGGAATCCCGAGTTGCCGATGGCGCCGCTGCTGGACGATTTCTTCACGGGGTACTACGGCGCGGGCGCGGCGTACGTGCGCGAATATTTCGACGAGGTGCATCGACTGCAGCTGGCGTATTCCGCCGCCACGAACCATCCGCTTCGCATTTTCGACGGGGTTGTCAATCCCGCGCTTTCGGATGCGTTTCTGGAAAAGGCGGCGGGGCTTTGGCGCGCGGCCGCACAGATGACGCGGGACGACCCCGCCACGTCCTACAACGTGCGCATGGGGGCGTTTTCGGTCGACTACGCACGGCTCGAACGCAGCCGTCTGCGCGGCGGCGAGAAACTGCTGTGGCTGACCGACAACAGCCGGGCCGTTTCGGACGCGCGTTGGACGCAGACGCTGGCGCAGAGCCTCCTGGCGCGAATGGACGAGGCGAAGGACATTCGATTGAGCGAAGTGCAATCCCGTCACGACGAACTTGTCCGAGCCTGGCGCGCACTCGCCGCACGTGACGTTCCGCGCACGGGCGGCGCGAAGTCGTCCGGCGAAGTGGAGGAACGCCACCTGTCCCTTGCCCGTCGGGGAGAATGGGGGGATGTAGTGGACGATTCGGCCGCGTCCGATGGCAAGGCGATGAAGCTCTTCAATACGCACTACGAATGGTGTACGACGTTCCCGATGGCGAAAGTGGCGTTTGAACGTGGTGCGCGGTACAGGATTCGCGTCCGTGCGCGTGTCGAGAAAACTGGCGCGGGCGAGGCGTTCTGGGCGGGTATCTACGATCCTGTTGCGAAGAAGGGACGCGGCGAGATCCACGTGACGACCGATCGGGCGTCTGCGGATTACGTCTGGTACGACGTCTGTACCTGGACGCCGAACGACGACGAGTTTTTCTGGATCGGGCCGGGGCGGTTCGATTTGAAGAAGGGCGCGTCCGCCGTGGCAGGCGTGTGGATCGACAAAATCGACCTTTCAAAAGTTTCAGACCGGTGACGTGTCCG
>CAZTHR010000270.1:0-1218 GCA_964613265.1 uncultured Lentisphaeraceae bacterium
CGACGGCGCTCCATCGGCGGCACGAATGAAACGTCGGGCTTCGGATGGGAATCATCCGTGCACCAAACAGAATACGCTTCTATCGAAAACTGCATGGACGGCATTATAGCATATGTGATAACATATGCGCACCTTTGACGGACGTTCCACCTTACCGGTAAGTATCGTGCGTCCGAGGTACATCGTTGCCCTGACGGCGGCTGCGGGCCGGCTCGGAGGGGCTGCCCTGAATGAAAACAAGAAAGAAGAAGGAAGTAAACAAAATGAAAGCGACGAAAGTCGGTCTGCTGGCCGCTACCTCCCTCCTGTGCGTCTCGGGCGTTCAGGCGCAGGAATCGGCGACGAACGTATTGGAGGAGGTCGATTCCTCTGGCCTCTTCGCCGAAGTCTCGGTTGACGTGCTGAGCGACTACGTGTGGCGCGGCACGATCGGCAACGACAATCCCGTGTGGCAGCCGTCCATCACGTTGGGCTACGACTTCGATGAATTCGGCGTCCTGTCCGCCAACATCTGGCAGACCTACGACTTCACGCACAAACGCGGCACGAGCACGAACAGCCGTCAGGCGGGCGGGCTGCAGGAAATCGACTACACGCTTTCCTACGGGCTGAGCGTCCAGGACTTCGACTTTGAACTCGGCCACATCTTCTACACGTATCCGAAGAACAACGGCCCGTCCGACCAGGAACTCTATGCGTCGGTCGCGTACAACAACGATTTCGTGACGCCGAGCGCCGCCGTCTACTGGAACTACAATTCCGCGCACGGCGAGGACCCGTCCTGCGTCTACTTCACGTTCGGCCTGGAACATGAATTCGAACTGACCGAAGATCTGACGCTTACGCCGTCCGCCTCCCTCGGATTCGGCGACAACGCCTGGAGCTGCTACACGACGGGCGAGCGCGCCGGCACGGAACTCACGGATTCCACGATCGGCCTTTCCGCCGCCTACGCGATCACGGAGTACCTGTCGGTTGGCGCACAGATCAACTACACCTGGATTCCCTCCGCCACGCTGCGTTCGCTCGACTACATGGGCCGCGGCAAAGACCAGTTGCTTTGGGGCGGCGTGAACGCGACGCTCTCGTTCTAATCGCACCTCCCAATATTCAGGCGTCGAATCGTAGATGGTCTGGGCCATCTGCGATTCGACGCGGGATGTGCGTACATTCCTCGCTCGTACGCAAGCGCGGCCAATTTGACCGACGGTTATTTCA
>CAZTHR010000270.1:1318-2546 GCA_964613265.1 uncultured Lentisphaeraceae bacterium
ACGGTTATTTCAGGCGGCCCGTGTAGGCATCCGCCCCCTTGGTGTCGATCTTCGCGTTGAAGAACTGCTCGGCCGCCTGGTTCCGCGCACCATCCCACGGGCGCGGCCCACCCGTCAGCTGGACGACCCACAGCTTGAGCTGCTTCTTGTGCCAGTTGACCATGCAGTTCGTCCCCCAGGCACCGCCGTGGCCGAACCAGGCATTCTCGTGGTCATCGATCGGCGCGTTCAGTCCCAGCGAGTAGTTCGGATCGTTGAGACCGCGCGAACGCGTACTGGTGGCCAAAATGCTTTTCACCGTCTCCTCCTTGAGGATGCGCGTACCGTTCTCGCCCACGCCAAGGTTCATCAGCATCTTGTAGAACTTGAGCTGGTCCGCCGCCGTCGTCCACAACCCCGCGCCCGCGCTCGCGAACACACGGTCGTCGTTATACGGACGCTGCATCCAGTCCGCATGATCCTGCCACGCCGCAGGTTTGCCCTTCTGGCAGTTGTACATCTCGATCTGGTGCGCCAACTGCTCGTTCGACGGCCAGAAGCCGGAGTTCACCATGCCGAGCGGCTTGAACACGCGCGCTTTCAGGAAATCTTCCCAGCGCTGCCCCGAAACTTTCTCCACGACCGCCGCGCCGATGTCGATACCCACGTTCGAGTACTGGACGCGCGTACCCGGCTCGAAGAGAATCGGCTGGGACGCGGCCGTGGCTGCCACGGAGCGCAACGGCATCCGACGCGACCAACCGCCCATCGCGACGCCGTTCGGCAGCTCAAACGGAAAACCGCCCGTGTGGTTCATCACATGGCGCACCGTAAGAACGTTCTTGGCGCGAACGAGCGTGCGGACGCCGTTGGAATTAGACGTCTGAATCCAAAGTTCGCCGAATTCGGGCAGGTACTTGGACACGGGATCGTCGAGTTTGAGCTTGCCCTCTTCCACGAGGATGGCAATCGTCACGCCGCAGAACCCTTTCGTCTGCGAACACTGCATGAAGACGTCGTCCATCCCGATGGGACGCTTCTTCGCCACGTCAGAATAACCGACACAGGCCACTTCCTCGACGCCGTCCTTGTAGAAGACGTTGATTGCACCCGGCAATTCGCCGGAAGCCACGTACTTCTGCAGTGCATCGCGTGCGAACGTCGTGTTGGACGAAACCGCCGGCGCGGCGAACAAAGACCCGGCGAGTACAAGCCCCGCCACTGATATAAAGAATTTCTGAGTTTTCAT
>CAZTHR010000271.1:0-2533 GCA_964613265.1 uncultured Lentisphaeraceae bacterium
GTCGGGGAAGTCGCTCGTCGTCGTCGCTATCGGTCTCATGGCGACATTATACCACGTTTTACACCCGTCACATGAAGAGATGTCGCGTCAGCGCAGACGCCACTCCAACACACCGCCGGAGAAGCCGGCGCGGTTCTTGACGAGCAGACGCACCGCCTGCGCCGTCGTCGGCGCGAAGTCGAGCGCATTGAAACGATCCTTCACGGCCGCCGGGCCAACGGCCACGTCCTGCCACGGCGCATCCGCCGCCGGACGAATCTGGACTTTCCACGATTCCGGCAGACGGCAGCCGCCCTTCGGGGCGTCGTCGAACCAGTAGACGTCCACGCCCGACACGGCTTCCGGCGCGGGCAGGTCGTACTGCACCCACTCCTCCGTGCCCTTGTTCGGCCAGAACGTCATGCGCGGAATCGTCTCGTCGGCGGAGGACTTGGGCAGACGTCCATCGCACATGGCGTGCACCACGTCATGCGCGTAGCAGTGCGACGCCGTTGCCGTGAAACGGGCCTGGACGGACAGGACATCCGCCCGCACGGGGAACCACGTCTGCATCTCGCCCGCGCCGCGATGGCACCAGGCGAAATACGGAATGAGCTTCAGCGTCGCGGGTTCGCACGAGACGCGCGTCAGCCCCTTGCGCACGATCTGCGCGGGAACGGTCAGCGCCGGGAAAACACGGCCCGCCACGTCGCACGTCGCGTCCGCAAACGCGGCATCCGCCGCCACGACCTTGTCCAACACGCTCCCGCCGTTGTCCACACCCTCGGCGCAATAGACGATCGGCCCGCGTTCGACAGCCAGACGATCCTTGTCCGCTTCGACGGCCGCGTGCGCGCGGATGCGCCGCACGGGCATGTTCATCGTGATTTCAACCACGTCCCCCTTCTTCCAGGCGCGGTCCAAGACGCAATAGCCCTTAACGGGCGTGAACGCCACGACCGCGCCGTTCACCTTGACCTGGACGTCCGCCGGCGTTCCCGGCACGACCTGCGTGTAGAGGTCGCTCGGCACGGGACGTCCAACGGCCCATCCGGGGACACGAACGTTCAGTGCGAACGCCTGCCCGTCCTTCGCCGGAGTCACGCCGATGCGCGAAACGCCCTTCCACGGATAGTCCGTGCGTTGTTCCAGACGAACGTCGCCGCCCGCAACGGCGAGTTTCGCGTCGCTCGCCACAAACAGGTTCACGTAGGCCGCGTTCCCGCGCGTCGCGTACGCGAACTGGGCGATCTGCGGGATGAAGCGGACGATATTGACCGGGCAGCAGGAGCAGCCGAACCACTTCGAGCGCTTGTAGCCGCCTTGCGAGGCGAGAGGATTCGGGTAGAAGAATTCGTCGCCCGTGAGCGAAATGCCGGAAAGGAAACCGTTGTAGATAATGCGCTCCAGCACGTCCACGTACTTCGCGTCACCGTCGCGCAGGAACATCCGCTGATTCCAAAGCGCGTTCGCAATCGCGGCGCACGTCTCCAAGTAGGCGTTCTCGTTGGGGAGGTCGTAGTTCTCGCCGAACGCCTCGTTCGCGTGTCCGTAGGCCGGGTTGCGGTACTTGACGTGGCGATGCGCCCCGATGCCGCCGTTGAGGTGGAGTTTCTTGCCGACGACGTTTTCCCACAGGCGGTCGATGGCCGCCGTGTAGGAGGCATCGCCCGTGAGCGCGGAAACATCCGCCATGCCCGCGTAGAGGTAACCTGCGCGGACGGCGTGGCCCAACGCCTCGTCCTGCTGGAGAACAGGCGCGTGATCCTGCACGTCGACACCCCAGATCTGCCGCAGGTCGGAGCGTCCGCGCATATCGATCAGGCGCTTGGCGAGATTGAGGTAGCGTTCCTCGCCCGTCACGCGGTAGAGCTTGCAGAGTCCGATTTCGATTTCCTCGTGTCCGGGGACGATCTTGAGCTGGGTCGGCCCGTAGCCGATCGTCCGATCGACAAGATCGGCGCTCTTGATGGCAACGTCGAGGAGGGAACGCTTGCCCGTCGCCTCGTAGTAGGCGACGGCGGCCTCGTACATGTGGCCGACGTTGTAGAGTTCATGGCTATCGCCGCAGGCGCTCCAGCGCGTCGGCCCCATCATGCCGAACTTCTCCTGGCCGTTCGCGTCTTTGCCATAGGTGAAGCCGAGCGTCCGCGCCGTGTAAAGGTAGCCGTCCGGTTCCTGCGCCCGCGCAATCCAGCCGATCAGGTTGTCCAAATACTTTTCGAGTTTCGGATCCGGGTGCGTGGCAAGCGTGTAGGCGGCGCCCTCGATGACCTTGTAGACGTCCGAATCATCGAACGGGATGCCCTTGAACGTTCCCCAAGCGTGAACGGCCGCGTTCGTGAAGTTCGGAATGCGCGCAAGTTCGCATTTCTGGAAATCCGTCCACACCGTGACAATCCGGTTCGTCTCGAAACGCGGCAACCAGAAGCCGGCCGTGACCGAAACGTTCGTCAACTCGGCCGGACGGAACGGATAGTCCCCGGCAAGACAGACCGACGCCGCCACGGCGACGCACCCAAGCATCAGTTTTCTCATAAACACTTTCTCCATT
>CAZTHR010000272.1:0-2530 GCA_964613265.1 uncultured Lentisphaeraceae bacterium
GTCTACCTTACGCCGTTCGTGGAGATGGACTGCGACATGGACGAATCCGGCTGGTCGGCCCGGCAGAAACTGAGCGGGTTCGGTTCGCCCAAGAACGCCTACCGCATCTCGAACTACGACAAGATCGACCCCGAATACGGCAAGGACGCCGATTTCAAGGCCTTCAACGACAAGGCTCATGCGCTGGGCATGAAGGTCTACATGGATCTCGTCTATCTGCACTGCGGGCCGAACAACGTGATGAAGGACATGTTCCCCGATGCGTTCCAAAAGAACGCAGACGGCACGGTGCGCACGACCGAATGGCACTTCCCGTTCGTGAACTTCAAGTCGAAGGACGTCCGCAAGTACCTGATTGATTCGATGCTCCACTGGATGCGTCTCGGCTGCGACGGCTTCCGCTGCGACGTGGGCGACGCCGTACCGCTTGATTTCTGGGTGGAGGCCGTGACGGTGTGCCAAAAGGTCAACCCCGAACTCGTGATGATTAACGAGGGGCAGAATCCCGAATACCTGAAAAAGGCGTTCGACGCCTGCTATGCCTGGCCGTGGAGTTTCTCGATCCGCAACTTCCTCACGCCGAGCCTGCCCGGACAAAAGAGCGCGACGCACAAGACGCTCGACAAGAAGATGGTGAACGTCCGCACCTACGAGGCGAAGATTCCGAAGGATTCGCTCATGTTCTGCTTCATGGACAACCATGACACGGCGAACGACGACTGGGACAACCGTTTCGACCGCGTCCATCCCGTCGAGGCCGGCAACGCGGCGTTCGTTCTCACGTTCCTGCGGCGCGGTCTGCCGCTCGTCTTCAACGGAAACGAAATCGCGGACAACGCGCGCAACTCGTTCTTCGCGCCCGTTGAACATCCCGCCCGCGCCTACAAGACGATCGACTGGGCGCGTGCCGTGCAGCCGGCCGGACAGAAGCGCCTTGCGCTCATCCGCGCGTTGGCGAAACTCCGTCACGACGACCCCGTGTTCTACGACGGCGACATGGACTGGGTGACGGCCGGTGAGGCGAAGGGTGCGATCGCGTTCGTGCGCCGTCTGGGCGACCGGCGCGTATTCGTGACGGCGAACCTCACGCCGAACGCAGTCGCGTTTACGCCGGAGAATGTTGCGCTCGCCGACGGACAGAAGGCGATGATGTCCGAAAACGCGCGGGTCGCCTCCGGCGCCGTCCAGCTGGGGCCGTACGGCTATCTCGTGCAGACGTTCTGATTTTCGCGATGGGTTTGTTTCCGAAGTTGCCGTCGCCATGACGGACGGCGATCGATACGGCGGGTTCACGCCGGCGCGGGCGACGCGGTTCTACATTCCGCTGTTGCTGCAGGCGTTCTCGCAGTCCCTGACTTATCCGCTTGTCGCGGCCATTGTCGCCCACGGTACGTACGGTGTCCAGGAACTGGCGGCGTTCGCGCAGGGACAGGCCGTCATGTTCATGATTGGGGCGCTTGGCGGCGGTCTCGTCATGACGGGCATGGTCTTTGGGCGGACGCGGATGGGCTATCGCGCCTTCCGTCGGCTCAATGCGTACATGATGGGCGCATTGCTGTCCGTCCAGATATTCCTCGCGCTGCCGCCGTTCGGAGACTGGATTTTCGCGCATTTCTTGAACCTGCCGCCTAATCTGGCGGTCGTTGGGCGGCAGACGCTCCTCTGGGGCGTATTCATGCAGGCGGCTTTCTTTTTCCGCAACGTGCCGCTCGTTGCGCTCTTCAATGCGCGGGCCAGTTTCGAGGCGAATGTCGCCACGACGATCCGCATTGCCCTCACGGCCGTGACGCCGTACGTCTTCATCCATTTGGGTTGGACGGGCTGGGCCTGGGGACTGGCCGCCACAACGGTTCCCTGTTTCGTCGAATGGTGGTTGACGCGCCAGTTTGCGCGTAAGTACGTGCGTGAACTTCCGGACGCGGAGCCGACGGAACCGTCCGCCGTGTCCGACCAGTTTCATTTTACGTGGCCGTTGTCACTCGGCGCGTTCCTGCTGGCCGTCTCGCCGTTGATGATTGCCGTGTTCGTGGGACGGACGGAAAACCATGTGGCGATGCTGGCCGTCCATTACGTGACGATTGGCCTTGCGAACCCCGTGGGCTATGCGGCGTTGCGGATGCAGCCCGTCTCCATTCAGTTTCCGCCCGAATACGCGGGCGATACGCGGATGGTACGTTACGCGATCTGCGCGGGTCTCATCCTGGGTGTCATTCCGTTGTTGACGGCGCTGCCGGGCGTGAGCGACTGGTATTTTAGCGTCGTGCAGAACCTGCCGACCGAAGACGTCAGCTTGGCACGAACCGTGATGCTGGGGTATGCGGTCTGGCCGGTCGTCCAGTGTCTGCGCGGCCTCATGGAAGGGCGGGCGGCGTGGTTGAAACGACCCAAAGCCGTGTTCGCCGGACAGGTGACCTATCTGACGACGCTGACCGTCGTACTGGCGGTTGCGTTGGCGTGTGGTCTGCCGGGTTGGACGATGGGCGGATTGTCGATTCTCCTCGCCACGTTGGCGACACTCGTGACCGTGACC
>CAZTHR010000273.1:0-2529 GCA_964613265.1 uncultured Lentisphaeraceae bacterium
TGAGAGGGTGGTTGTGCGTGCGCGGAACGCGGCGCGGAGGGCGTCGACGGTGAACGCCGGCAACGGCGCCTCCGTCCAAACGCGGGCAATGTCGTCGAGGTTGTGCGCGTCGGAGGCACGTGTCGCGGCCAAACCGCCCGTGCGCGGCAACCAGATCGCCGCATCGGCCGTGCGCGACAACTCCACCGCGTCGTAGACATCACCTTCGGGCAGAAGCCCCAATTGTGAATAGACTGAAAACGCGGACCGATCGATATGCGCGGCAATGAACAGCCCGCCCAGTTCACGGCAACGCGCCGACGTATCGGGAATCGTCCGCCGACAAGCCGCCGCGAGCAGACGCCATTCAAGTTCCACGATGTCATCGTCCCAGGTCACGACGGGCTGGTCACCGAACGTGTCCGGATCGTTCACACGCCGGGGCAACGCGGCGTAAACCCAATCCGTCATCGCCAGCGCCTGCTCCACAGTGTCAAAGAGACAGAGATTGTGCACTTCCTCCGCCGTACAGACTTCCAACCCGAAGAGACAGGCCATCCCCGCGCGGCGGGCGCATTCGGCCACCGCCGCGCAATTGCGCGCGGACTGGTGGTCGGTCAACGCCAAACCATCCAACCCCGCCGCCCGCGCCCGCGCGACGATTTCGGCGGGCGACATTTCAAGATTCGCGCAGGGCGACAGGCAGGAATGGATATGGAGGTCGAACCGCATCGGCGCTCCCTCGTCAATGCTCGGCCGGCGGCAATTCGTGCAACGCACGCGCGACGGCGTACTGGGAGAGCGGCGTGACGATGATGCCGACCCCTTCTTTCGCGGCGGAATTCGCCATGTCCGGCGGCACGGGCCGCGCATGGCAGAGAACGATGACCGAGCAACCGACGAGCGTACAGACGGCAATCGTGTTCAAGTGGTTCTGGATCGTCACGAGCGCACAACCTTCGCCCGCATGGCCCATCACATCGCTCAGCAAATCACCCACGTAGACGCCTGTGGCGGACGCTCCGTCTGCGGCAACAACGATTTCGCCCTCCACCCGTGCGCGAATTTCCTCTAACGTCATGTTTTCGCTCCTTGTGCCGCCGTGTCGTTCCGGAGCGGCGTTTCCGGTTTTTTCAATTTGAACTCGCAACGGACTTTCGTGAAGCTCCCGACTTCGCTCTGGATGTCGAACACATCCGACACGCGCTTGGAATTGGACAATCCCATCCCCGCGCCAAATCCAAGCGAACGAATCCAGTCGTTCGCCGTGGACGTGCCGTCGCGCAACGCCCAGGCGATATCCGGAATGCCCGGCCCGCGGTCTTTCGCTGTGATCACAACTGTGTCGTCCGAAATGAGCAACGTGAGGACGCCGCCGTGGGAGTGAATGCAAATGTTGATTTCCAGTTCGTAGGCGGCCACGGCCACGCGCCGAGCGATCGACCGATCCACTTGGCGGGTACGGAGAATCTGTTTGATGTCGTTCGCCGCATGGCCCGCACGGGAAAGGTCGTTGCGAACGACCGCCCACTCGCGGCGGAAGAAGTTCGCGTTCACGGCGGCGGACGCATTCGGATTGCGCGATGTCTTGCGTTCGAGTTTGCGGATTTCCACGGACAGTTCGTAGAGCAGCGCGCGCATCACGTCGCGCTGCGAAACGATGCCGACAAGTTGCCGGCTCGCGTCAAGCACGGGGAACCGCCCGTACGTGTAGTTATTGAAATAGCGCAGCGCAAACGCCAACGGCATCGCCGCCTCCAGCACAACGAGGCTCGTGGCCATGTGCGCTTCGCAGCGGTCTTCGATCCAGCCGTTGTCGAGCGCCACAACGATGTCATTCACCGAAACGATACCGTACAGCCGCCCATCCTCTGCCACGGGGACGCCCGAAATGTGGTTGTCGCGCATGATGTTCTGCGCGTCGCGCATCGTGCCGGAACGCGGAATCGTGACGATTTTCCGCTTCATCACGTCGCGTACCTTGAAGCGCTGCAGCAACTCCATGATCACGACGCTGGAATCGCTACCGAGAGCCTTGGCGTCGAGCGGCGTCTTGGCGAGAATCTCGTCGTCGTTCGTCGACTGCCCTTTGAGGATGGTGGGCGCGTAGTCCATCAACCCCTCTTTTCGGCCTCGATGGCGTCGTGCAGACGCACACACGCCTCGTATTTGGAGAGCGGCGAGGAAACGAGCGGAACGGCGAGTTCGTTCGCGACTTTGAGCATCGTCTCCGACAGCGGTTTCGCGTTGTGGACGACCACGCCCATCGCGCCGACAATGTGCGCCGTGCGAATGGCCTGATCACTCGCAAGCGACGTCAGAAGGAGAATATCGTCCGAATCATCCAACAGCACGTCGCTCATGAGATCGTTCGCCACCACGGCGCCCACCACGCGCGGACTCGTCCCGTCACCGGCCACAAGCTTGCCATCGAGAATCTTAACCACGTCTGCAATTGTCATTTCACAATCCGCCTTTCCACAAACTGTCTGTTCTGATGGTGAGATTATCCCAAAACGCCCGTGTTTTGGCAACCCGGAAACGTGCCGA
>CAZTHR010000274.1:0-2506 GCA_964613265.1 uncultured Lentisphaeraceae bacterium
GCGAAATCGGAACGGCACGGTCATTCGCTCTTCCACATCGTCTCAACCCAGGGTGCAGGGCGGCTGACGAGATGCCACGGGACTTTCCCATACTTTTCATCGACGCGGTAGCCACACATGGCCTGCGGCAGATCCGGCCGTCCGTGGAAAGCGATGATCGACGCCGTTTTCGGCGGGCGCGGCGTCAACAGCAGGTTCAACGGGAAGACGGGTACGCACTGGCGCTTGAACGAACAGACCCACGCGCTCGGCCACCACGTCACCGTCCCCGCCTCGCGCATGGCGCGTGTCTGGTACTTCTGCGACCCCTTCCGGAAAAAAGCGTCCAGTTCGGGTACGTCTTTGTCTCGCAAAAAGCATTCGTAGACGTGTTGGGATGCCGCCGTTCCCGCATCGAAACGGAAACAGGACGAGTTTCCGATCGCAGGCAGTTTACGGAAAATCGCCTTCCGCCGTTCCACCCAGTTGTGGATGATGCAGAAATCGCCTGGATGATAGTCGAAAAAGCGGTCTAGGTCGTTGCAGACGAGCAAATCGACGTCCAGACAAAGCGTCGGCCCCTCCAGCCCCGCGAATCCGTTTTTGAAGAGCGTCAGTTTCGAGTGGACGTTCGGCCAACCGCGGCCTTTGACGCCGGGATCGGGCATAAAATCCACGCATTCGACTTCCGGACGAATGCCCGTGCGGTCGGTTGTCACGCAAACGAAACGGAACGGCCGTTTCAAGTGGGCCTTGACGCCGCCGTAGAGACGGTTGATGTAGTCGGGTCCGTAGTAGGTGCCCCATTTCAGACAAACAACGTTCACGCAATCACGCATCGTCTTCATCTCCTTTTTTCACCGTCGACAGACCGTCCGCCGCCGGAATGACTGAATCTACCGTCGCACAGAGTTGACGGTAGAAACGGAATCGCCACGCAAGGTTTAGGCGTACGCCCAAAGACACATGCGGCGACTTGATCTTCCGCGACAACTTCCGTAGCAGATAGCCGTGAATTGCGAACAACCATTCGTCGCGGGGAATCTGCGTCTCGCGCAGGAACCCCGCAAAACAGGCCCGCGCCCGCCGCCGGGCGGCACACGCCATCCATGGCAGACGTTCGGCGCAACAAACGACGTAGCGGACGAAATCTTCCGCCGGCGTACCCCAGCGAAACTCCTCCAAATCAAGGAAGCCCGCAACCCGACCATCTACAAAGTGGAAATTCCGGTCGTGCAAATCGCCGTGGATGATCCGCAAACGTTCAGGCGGCAGATCGAGCACGGCATCGTCCATACGCCGTAGTTCTGCGACGATTTCCGGAGCAGCGCCCTTGTCCAACAACGCGAGCAACGCCTGCTTGACCGACCGTCCCTGCCGCACCGGCAGAATCTGTCCGTCGTCGACGAGGGTACGCTGGAACCCTTCGTAGGCGGTCCACATCGCCGCGCGTTCCGCCGCCGTCAACCGATCCGCGCGAACGCCCCGGCCCGCAATCCATTGCAACGCCAAAACCTCCCAGGCGCCAAACGTCACCGTTCGCCCTCCGAAAAGCGCGGCGGAACAGCCATCGGCTGGCGCGGACACCGTGTGCGCCAGCAGCCGCGCGAACATTCGCCGTTTCGCGGCGAGGAAACATTTAGCGACGAACGTCTCGCCCGTCCCCGTCTCTACGCGGAAGTTCAACGAATGCGCATGGCCCGACAACGGCGTGCACCGACGCACGACGACACCGAATCCGCCGAGGGCAGACACAAGTTCGCGCATTGAAAAATCACGCGTCATGCGATTTCCCCGACAACCAGCCCAAAAGGGAATGGACGAACCTGCGTCCCACGAACGGCAAGGCACCCGCCGCCGAAAAACAGACGGTCACGCGCGGAACGCCGATTTCCAGACACGCGCTGATCCGATGGTGGCCCTGCCGCAAGGAATCAATGTGGCCACGCGTCCGACAAAGCATGATGTTGATCGGGCGCGTCTCGTCATAACCCATCCGCCGCAAACTCGTGTAGAGGGATTCCATCTGCGATTCGTGCCCACGCCCCACGTTGTCGCGCGTTCGAATCGCCCGTTCCAGACCGAGGTCGCGAACCGTCTGCGGCGCGATGTGATAGAGGCGCGAAGACTTGTAGCGATAACGGTTGCGAAAGACGCGGATGCACGTGGCGGCAAGATTCCATTTCGGCACGGAGGGCTTGAAGACGATGCGGACGGACACCACTGTGCGCGGCCCGTTCGCCAGCGCCGCCATCAAGCAACGACGGCCGCGCAAAACCGCATCCGTACCATCCGGACGAATATAGAGGACAATCGCGTCGTTCGGCAACACGTCCGAAGGAATCGGCTCGCCCGCATAATCGGGCGCGGCCGCAACGTCCGCGACTTCCAACGGATAGACATTGGACGACCAACCCAGATGGGGGAAGCCGTGTCTGCGCAATCCTCCAAACGAGCCGGTGCCTGTCGCGATCTTTTCCATGGCGTCATTATACCACAGAACGCAGTCATCCGCCCCCCGCCTCGA
>CAZTHR010000275.1:0-2504 GCA_964613265.1 uncultured Lentisphaeraceae bacterium
CCCGAAAACGGCCTTAGAAGTGATTATACCACAAAACACCGTTCTCGTGGACGAAACTCGTTCGTCAAGTCGCGCGGCGCGAGAAAACGAACCGCCTCCAACGTGCCGTCGCCCGGCACATTGGAGGTGGTGGAACGAAAGGCGGAAAACCGCCTTACTTCGCGATGCGGAAGAATTCGCGCATGGACTCTTCCGTCTTGCAGGCCAGCAGTTTCTCGTAACCGTTACCCGCGCGGAGGGCGCGACTGATGAACGCCATCACCTGCAGATACGGCGTCTGCGCCGATTCCGGCGCAACGGTGAGCACGATGATCCGAACGGCCGAGTGGTCGATCGTCTCGTAGTCGGCGAGCGCCCCGCCCGCGTCCGGCGAAACGTCCACCAGCGCGACTGCGCCAACGATACCGCGCACGGCGTCCGTACGACCGTGCGGCACGGCAATGCCGCAGTCCAGCCCCGTCGGCATGGAATCCTCACGCGACAACACGGCCGCTTTCACGGCTTCGACGTCGGTCACGCGCTGCGGGTTCGCTACAGCCAACGCGGCCACCATCTTCTCGATAGCCTCCTTCTTCGATGTCGCCTTGAACGCGGGCAACATCGTGAAGCTCTGCACGTAGCGGCTCACGCCCATACCTCCGGCGCACGGCAGCTCAGCTTCCTTCTTCAAGAGCGTTTCAAGGTCGTCCTGACGGATGGGCTTTTCAATCTTCTTGGCGATGTCGTGGATTTCGCCAACGACTTCCATCCACGCCGTCATCACAATCGATTCCTCCTCCGGGGTACACTCAAAGTGGATGACATCGCCCTCACGCCGCATGGAGATTTCGATTTCGTCCATCTGAATCGCCCAAATATCCTCCGACGAATTGAGCAGATACGTGAAGAAGCCCTCCTTCTGGAACGCCGTCACGAGATGGTCGCGCATCAACTGCGCAATCGGTTCGGACGACAGGCGGAAGGAGAACGCGCCCGATCCCTTCGTGTTCGTCTTACGGGAGCCACGCACCCCTTCGCCCTTCACGTTGAACAGCCCCATCAAGCAGGGCGGCGCAACGACCGTGGTGACGAGCGTCATCAGAATGCCGATGCCGAACGCCTCTTGCGTGAGGTAGCCATTCGAGAGACCGATGCCAGCGATAATGAGCGCCACTTCGCCACGCGGAATCATGCCCGCGCCGACACGAAACGCCCCCCGCGCATTGAACCCACAGAGGAAAGACGGCAGCGCACAGCCGACGACCTTCGCCAGAATGGCCAGGACGGTGTAAATCCCGCCGAAGACGAGCACCGGTTTCGAGCAGAGCGCACTCATGTCCACCATCATACCCATCACGCAGAAGAAGACCGGCACGAGGAACGTGTACACGCTCTGCAGGTTCTCCTCGATCATGTGCTTGAGATCCGTCCGACTGAGCGCCAGCCCCATCACGTACGCGCCGATGATAAGCGTGAGCCCCAACGCCTCGAAGAGTCCCGCAATCACGAGCGAAAGCCCGAACGCCAGCGTCGCAATGGCGACGGGCGACTTGAAGAGCTTGAGCAGCCAGGAAATGCGCCGCGCCAACACAAGGCCAATCAATGTACCACCCAGCCACACGCCAATCGCGTTCAGCGCGGTAAGGCCGATCTGTCCCCACGGGATGCCGGCCTTCGCCGCGCCGGCGGCGGCGCCCGCCGTCTGCGCACCGATAATGCCCATGCCAATCGCGAGCACGATGATGCCCAACACGTCATCAATCACGGCACCTGCCATGATCGTCACGCCTTCCGCCGAATCCATCTTGCGCCGCTCGGAGAGGATACGCGCCGTAATGCCGACCGACGTGGCCGTGGACATGATGCCCATGAAGAGCGCCGTCGGATCGAGCATGGCCTTCATCACCTCGCCCGCTTGCACATAGGTGTGGAGTTTCGCCAGACAGCCGATGCCGCCGAGCAGGTCGGGGAACATGCTGACCGCGTAGACCGCACACAAGTTGCCAAAGAAGAATGAGAACACTACGCCGCCAATGCCCACGAGCGAACCCGCGAACGCAAAGCGAAGGAACATCTTCAAATCGGTTTCAATGCCCGACAGGAACAGAAGGACGACGGAGGCAATCGTGCAGATGCCATACAGTTCAGGTGAAACGGCGAACGGCGATCCGCCCGCCGCCTTGGCCATTTCCAAAACACCCCCTCGGAACAGCCCGTACTGGAACAACCCCGTTCCGAATCCAATACCACCCAAGGCCCACGGCCCGATGAGAATACCCGCGCCCAGTTCGCCCAGCACGCTCGGCAGTTTGACAAGTGAGGCCAACATGCCTCCGAGCTTCGCCGCAAACAGGATCAAACCAATCTGCAGCGCGAGAAGAGTCATCTTCTCCGTCAGCGGAAGTTCCGCTGGAACAGCCGCCGCCGCGGCCGGAGCCGCTTCGGCAAAAACACCCGCCACGGCCATGATGCCGGCTGTGGCCACCAAAAACTTTTTGTTTTTCATATGGCGAGAGAGTTTATCA
>CAZTHR010000276.1:0-2482 GCA_964613265.1 uncultured Lentisphaeraceae bacterium
GGACAGGAGGCGTTATGAGGACGATTGGCAAGAAGATGCGGTGCGTGGTCGCTGGCATGGTGGTTGTGGCGGTTTGTGCGGCGGCGGGTGCGTCTGCGCCCGTGGCGGCGCCGGTGGCGGTATTCTCCACGCGAGGGGCGGTTTCCTGTCCGACGGGGCTGTTCACGGCCGGCGACAGTGCGGTCTGTACGCTCGCCTGGGACGGATGCGGCGAACGGCCCGTCTTGGCGTTGGACTTCGGCGCGAAGTCCGTTGGTGGCTATGCTGTCTTCCGAGTGACAGGATTCAAGGGTACGCCAACTCTGCGGCTGGCCTACGCGAATCATCCAGACGGTTTGGGTGAAACGGGTTGTTTCACCCGCGAAACGAGTGCGCGCTATTTGGGACCGACGTTCGACATTCCCGTCCTGCCGGGAAACATCAACCGTCACGAAATCTACGCGATTGGACGGACGGGGCTGTTCGTCGCGCCGTTGATTCAGGGTCAGTTGCGCTACGTGCGCATCCAGTTGGACACGCCGGGCGAAGTGCAGATCGATTCGCTCGGCATTGAAAACGCGGATGTCCATTCCGCCGAACCCCGGCGCGGATCGTTTGCGTGTTCGGATGCGCGTCTGACGCGCCTCTGGGATATCAGCGTGTGGACGTGCCAGCTGGCGAGTTTCCCGAACCACGACGCCTGGAAGAAAGTCGCCGGTTGCATTCTGCCGCGCAAACTGGAACAGGGGTCCGTCGATACGATGTACCGTTCCATCGTCGGAGTCGACGGCGTGTGGGAGGTGACGTACGAATTCGACGCCAACCCGCATTTCCCCATCGGCTCGTTCGCCCTCCTCGCGGGCGGCCGCCGAACGCTTGTCACGCAAATAGACACGAACCGTTTGGCGACGGTGCGCGTCCCCGTGCGCAAGGGCGAACGGCTGGGCTTCTCCGTGGCGAAGGAGAGTTGGCCTGTTCTGCACAAGATTGGCCTTCGTGCCGCTGACGGTTCGTGGCACGACCTTTCCAATCTGGCGGATTGGGATTTCGCGCGGACGCGACCGTTTGTGGCGGACGGTGCCAAACGCGACCGCTTGATCTGGAGTGGCGATCTCTGGTGGGCCGAACGCAATCTCTTTTACGGGTTCGGTTCGCAATCGCCGTACATGGCGGGCAGTCTTCGTTTGCTGGCGTTTAATCGGACGCCCGAAGGCTACATCCACGCCTCGCCCTACGCGGAACGCGCATCCCGCCCGCCGTCGGGTGACTACGGGCCGTTTGGTTCAGACGAGTTTGCGGCGTGGTTCGTACCTGTGCTCTGGGATCATCTGCTCTACACGGACGACCGGGAGACGGCGCGGGCGGTTTGGCCGGATGTCGTCGCGCTGATGAATTATTTGAACGCGCACCGCCGTACCGACGGGCTTTTCGAGCCGCGCCGGGAGACGAGCAAACACGCGGCCGGACTTGTCTTCGGCGGCACGTCGCTCCACCATCGTGCCTACATGAACATCCTGTTGTGGAAGACGTTGCGCGATGCCGCCGCGATCGCGCGGACGCTGGGCCATGCGCGGGAAGCGGATGCCTGGGCGGCAGATGCCGACCGGTTCGCCGCCGTCGTGCGGACGGCGTTTTGGGACGACGCGAAGGGCTGGTTCAAGCAGTCTGTCGAAGACGCGCGCATGGGATTCGAGGCGAATGCCCTTGCGCTCGCGACGCGCTTTGTGACGCCGGCGGACGCGGTTCGGATGACGCCCCGCCTCGTGCGTACCGACCACGGCAAGTTCCAGGCACTCGCGGCACGGGGCAAGTTCGAGTATGGCGACACGGCGGGCGGGTTGAAGGCACTTGAAGACCACAATTGGTACAAACTGCTCGACCCCGCGTGGCAAGGGGCGCAGACGGTGACGGAATGTATGCACATGATCCGCAAAGGCTGGGGCGATGAATCGCATCCCGATACGGCCATTGCCGGCCTCTATTCGGCTTACATTCTGGGCGTCGTGCCAACGTCGCCAGGCTTTCGCACGTTTGACGTTCGTCCCCAACCCGGTCCGTTGGCATGGGCGAATGGTGTCGTGCCCACGCCTCAAGGCGACATCCGCCTGACGTGGGAGAAAAAGGACGGCGGCCTGTCCATCCGTCTAACCGTTCCGTCCGCCACGACGGCGATGTTCGGCATCGGCGGGACGGAGCGGATTCTGCCGCCGGGCGAACACGTTTTTCAGATGTCTTCTCTTCCGTAAATGTGCCCGAGTGCGGTCAATGATGTTTCTTCCCCACCTCCGTTGACGCGAAACAGAAGGGAATGGTAGAATGACGGACATGGCGAAGACACTCAAAATCCCCTACGGTCTCAAGGACTTCAAAATCATCCGCGAGGAGGGCTACTACTACGTCGACAAGACGGCCTACATCCGGCGGATGGAGGAACGCGACCGGTTCGTGTTCTTCGTGCGGCCGCGCCGCATGGGCAAGTCCCTCTTCGTCGAGACGCTGCGCC
>CAZTHR010000277.1:0-2466 GCA_964613265.1 uncultured Lentisphaeraceae bacterium
CAGCACAAAGTCGGTCAACAGCGGCGGCGCATCCAGAGACACCACGAGCAACCCAACGATGCCCTGATCGCCGAAACGGTCGCCCGCGCGGACGGACATGACGAGATGGCGCAGCGACTGCGCCAAATCGGCAAGTTCCGCGTCCGTGCGACGATGCGGCCACACGTTGAACTGGTTGGCTTTCCGCGCCAGTTGCGCCAGACGCGGAATTTCATCGGCCGTCGCGGGATGGACGTCCACCCAAATCTCCAGTTCACGCAGATAGTCGTCCAGCGACCGCCCCGCCGCGAACTGCCGCCGCGCGGCCTCGGCACGGTACTGCGCCGTCTTGGCGCGGTCGGCATCGGTCACGCGGAAACAGGGAAAGTAGAGCCGTGCCAACCGACGGGCGAACGCCGAAAGGTCATGCGCGTCGGTGGGAAACTCGGGCACGGCGACGTCGGGGCGCAACGCCCGCATCCGTGCCCGTTCGGCCGGATTGTCGTCCACGAACACGAATGCGTCCGTTCCCAAATTGAGCGTCTGCGCCAACGCGGCCAGATTGTCCGCCTTCTCGCCCCAGTTGATCGCTTGGGCAACAAAATCGTCCGCCGCCAGCACCATGCGCGGATCTTGCCACAACGGCGCGACATCCGCCGGATTGTTCCGCGACAGCGCCACGAGCAACACGCCCCGTTGCTGCAAGGCCTTGAGCGCACGTTGGAAATCCGTGTACGGACGCACCCCCGCCGCGCCGTCTTCGCCGACGACGCCCGCCCAGAGCGTGTTGTCGAGGTCGAGCGCCAAAACCTTACGGACGCCTTCGCCGCGCATTGCGGCGAGCAGTCGCAGCATTTCATCGCGAATCGCCCGCAGCCCGCACAACGACCACGGCATCGCGGCAAACCGCCACATGCGGTCGTCGTAAAACGCCGTGCCACCCGCACAGGCCGCAAGGTCATCTACATCCACGTTCCACACGACGGCCGCCGGAAACGCCGCCGCCAACGCCGTACGGACCTGTTCGACCCGCGCCGCATCCACGGCCCCGTGCGAAGGGTCGAGCAACAGAAAGATCGCGTCCGGCGCGAACGCCCGTAGTTCCGGTGGCGGCGCCAACGCCGTTTCAACCCACGCGCCGAATCCGCTCGGTATCCAGACGGCGTGTTCCGCCTTGTCGAACATACCGGCAAGAACGTCAATCGTCACGTTGGACAACAGGGCAATCCGCATCGTCAAACCTCAGCTTGTACGTACCGAAAGAAATCCGCCAGGGTCGTAAGCATTGGAATCGTCTCCAGCGGAATGTCCACACCATACCGCGCCCCAATCTCCAGCACGAGACGGATGTGCATCACGCTGTCCCATGCAGGACACGTTGCCATCGTCGTCGCAAGTGACAGACTTTCCGGCGGGACGGACATCACATCCGCCACGAACGACAAGAACGTACGTTCAGCATCCATCGCGTCAGCCCTCTCCTTCCGCTGTCGTGTCGTCGAACAACGCGAACCGGCAATCCGCCCGCAGATCCACACGTGCGACGGATGCAGACAGCCCGCCGCCGAATCCCGCGACTAACAGGTTCGGCCAACCTTCCGCCGTTCTCGCCGCCGAGGCACAATGGGCGATTGTCACAGGCACGCTCGCCGAGGCGGAATTGCCGAACACATCGCCGCTGATCCAGAGCCGTGCCACGTCAATGCCCAGCTGCTGCGCGAGTTTGCGCATGGTGAACACCGTCGACTGGTTGGGCACGAACGCCGACACGGCGGCGGGCGGGCAGGATGCGGACGACAGGAAATCGCACAGGAAACGCGACACGTCCATCGCGGCGAACTTGAAGAGCGCGAATCCATCCAGCGCCATTGTACCGCCACGCGGCACCGACAACGCCGCCCCCGCCGCACCGTCGGTGAGGAAACCGAACTGCCATGGGCGCACGGCCTCGGGCGCGGGCAACACGAGCGTCGCCGTACCGGCGTCCGCCATCACGGGAACCGTGGCGCCATCCTGCGGATCGAGCACGGCCGTCTGCACGTCGCCGTCCAGCAACAACGCCGGACGTCCCGTGGCGCGTGCAAGCGTACCCGCGAGGTAGAGACCGTAGGGATAGCCCGAGCAGGCCAGCCCCACGTCGAACGCCAGCGCATCCGTCGGCAGTCCCAGGCGCGTCTGCGCCTGACAAGCATTACCGGGCATCAGGCGTTCCGGCGTGAACGTGACGGCCACGACCGCGCCGCAGGTGGAGGGCGAAACGCCGCACACGTCCAACACGCGCCGGGCGGCGGCCGTGCACAGATCGAGCGACGACACGCCGGGCGCGGCCACGCGGCGGGCGCGAATTCCCGTGGTCTGCACGACGTTACGCGCCCGTGCGGCATCGCCGTACAATGTCGTACACCGTACAAGGTTGTCTTCCGTCGTCGACGGCAGACAAGCCGCAATGCCGGCGATCCGCACCTTATCCACGTCAAGTATCTGCAT
>CAZTHR010000278.1:0-2463 GCA_964613265.1 uncultured Lentisphaeraceae bacterium
GGAGAACGTTCAGAAGGATTTTACGCTTTCCAGAACTGCGCGGATATGCGATAATGGAACTTCATTCGGTCAGCGAATGTCGATATCATGGTGAACGAAAGGAGCATGACACAAATGAGACAGAGACTTGGTTGGACGTGTATGGCCTTGGCGCTGGCGGCGTTGCCGGCGGTGGCGGCCTACCAGCAGGCGCCCGTGGCGCTCAAAACGCCGTGGGGCGAGAAGGTCACCCCCGAAAACGCTTGGCGTGAATATCCGCGTCCGCAGATGGTGCGTGATGCCTGGACGAATCTCAACGGTCTGTGGCAGTATGCCGTGACGACGGATGCGCCGGGTGTGCCGAAGGCGTGGGACGGCGAAATCCTCGTGCCGTTCGCGATCGAGAGTTCGCTGTCGGGCGTGGGGCGTCTGCTCCAGCCGCGCGAAACGCTCTGGTATCGCCGTTCGTTCAATGCGGACGTCAAGAAGGGGACGCGCCTCCTCCTCCATTTCGAGCAGGCTGACTTCCGCACGCAGGTGTTCGTGAACGGCGTCGAGACGGGCATTCCGCACGAAGGCGGACAGATGCCGTTCTCGTTCGACATCACGGATCTCGTCAAGCCGGGTGCGAACGATCTCGTCGTTTCGATCTGGGATCCGACTACGGACTTTGTCGGTTCGTGCGGCAAGCAGACGTTCAAGCCGCATGGTTGCATGTACACCCGCTCCTCTGGCATTACGGGGACGGTGTGGCTCGAAACCGTGCCTGAAACGTACCTGACCGGTTACCGCGTGACGACGGACATCGACGCGGGCACGGTTTCCGTCACCCTTGAAGGTACGGGCAACCTGTCCGAAGCCGAGGGCGAGGTGAAGGTGCTGCGCGACGGCAAGGTAATCGCCAAGGGCGAGGTCAAGACGTGGGGCAAACCCGTCACGCTCGCGCTGCCCAAGCCCGTTGCGCTTTGGAGTCCGGAAACGCCCACTCTCTACGACCTTGCGATCACGCTGGAGGACGATGAGACGGATGTCAAGGATCGTGTGACGGGCTACTTCGGGATGCGCAAGTTCGATCTGCGCAAAGACCCGAAAGGCATTCTGCGTTTCTACTTCAACAACAAGATGCGCTTCATCACGGGTACGCTCGATCAGGGTTGGTGGCCGGATGGTTTGCTGACGCCGCCCTCCGACGAGGCGATGGCCTATGACATCATGGCGCTCAAGAAGATGGGCTTTGACATGATGCGCAAGCACATCAAGGTCGAACCTCGCCGCTACTACTACCTTTGCGACAAGCTCGGCATTCTCGTGCTGCAGGACATGCCGTGCGGCTGGGGCGACACGCTCAAGCGCTACGGCTTCTACCGTCACGAACTGAAGGAGATGATTGATCACCTCTACAACGTGCCGTCCATTGTCATGTGGATTCCCTACAACGAGGGCTGGGGGCAGCCGGGCGAGTTCCTGACGCATTCCACGCTCATGTGGACGCAGCGCTACGACCCCACGCGCCTCGTGAACGGCCCGTCGGGCGCCCATGACTACGAGGGTGGCGAACTCTGGTTCCGGCCGACCCGCACGACGGCCCACAAGGCGCCGGGCGAGGAGGAGGCCGCGCATTCGGTCGATAAACACGACTACGGCATCCGTCCGCGTATGTTCCCCGTCAACGACCGCCGCGCAAGCTTCCTTGGCGAATTCGGCGGCATCGGCTGCCGCGTGTCCGACCACCTGTGGCAGACGAACGCCTGGGGCTACGGCAACACCGGAAATGACGTTGACCGCAAGCAGGTGCAGCAGAAGTTTGTCGACCTTATGGAACACGTCGCCAACTTGGCCCGTCGCGGCCTCGCGGGCAGCGTCTACACGCAGACGACGGACGTCGAGGGCGAGATCAACGGCCTGATGACGTACGACCGCAAGGTGATGAAGTTCGACCCCGCCGCGCTGGCCGCCGCGCACCGCGCCGTGCAGGCCGCCGCCGAACAGGGGATGAAGCCGTGCGTTGAAAAGTCCGTCTTCCCGCGTCTCGACCCGTCGCCGACGGCTTGGGCGTATACGTTCGACGCGCCGGCGGCCGACTGGACGTCCCCTGCGTTCAACGATGCCGCATGGAAGCGTTCGGCCGGTGGCTTCGGTGGTTCGAGCATCGAGAAGAGCCACCCCCACGCGAAAATCGCCACGCCGTGGTCGACGAAGACGCTCTGGCTGCGTCGCCATTTCCAATTCGGCGAAGTGCCTGAAAAGCTCATCACGGCCACGGTCGACATGTTCCACGACGAGGATACGGAGATCTACCTCAACGGGAAGTTGATTCTCACCGCCAAGGGCTATACGACGGACTGGAACGTCTTTTCGATTGCGCCAAAGGCGTTCGCCGCCGCCGTGCGGCCGGGCGACAACGTGCTGGCCGTCAAGGTTGTGCAGACGGTCGGCGGGCAGTATTTCGACGCCGGCCTCTCGCTGGAAATCGAGAAGTAAGTC
>CAZTHR010000279.1:0-2453 GCA_964613265.1 uncultured Lentisphaeraceae bacterium
GAGATGCCTTATTTAGTATAATGATGGCGAAATGAAACAATATCGTGCAAGAATAGCTGATTCGCTTTTGGCCACAAAACTCTCCGTCATGGGTGCCGTTCTCGTTGAAGGGGCAAAGGGACACGGTGGGGAATTTTGACGGTTATAGTGGACTGGAAGTATCGCCGAAAACGATGAACGCGGAACGGATTGAACGACTGGTACGGGAACACGCTTTGTCGTGCGACGACTATGCGCGGCTTGTCGAGACGGCCACGGCGGATGATGCGCGGCTGTTGGCCGAACGGGCCGTTTCGGCGCGTCGCGCAATCTACGGCGATGCCGTCTACGTGCGCGGGCTCGTTGAGTTTACGAGTTACTGCCGAAACGATTGTTTCTATTGCGGCCTTCGTCGCAGTAACGCCGCCGCCCAACGATACCGCTTGACGCCTGATCAGATTCTTGCCTGTGCCAACGAGGGCTACCACCTCGGTTTTCGGACGATCGTGCTCCAAGGGGGCGAAGATCCGTTTTTCACGGACGCGCGTCTCGTCGATCTTATCCGTGCGCTCAAACAGCAGCATCCCGATCAGGCCGTCACGCTGTCGCTCGGTGAGCGAACGGATGCCAGCTACCGCGCCTTGCGTGACGCGGGGGCGGATCGCTACCTGCTTCGCCACGAAACGGCGTCGCCCGAACACTACGGGCGTCTCCATCCGTCGGACATGAGTTGGGAACGGCGCATGGCGTGTCTGCAGACGTTGCGTGCCTGTGGTTATCAAGTCGGTTGCGGTTTTATGGTGGGCAGTCCGTTTCAGACGCCGCAGACGTTGGCCGCCGACTTGAAGTTCATTGAAACGTTCAAGCCGGAAATGTGCGGCATCGGACCGTTCGTACCACATCACGAGACACCGTTCCGCGACCAGCCGGCCGGTACGGTGGCGCAGACGTGCCTCCTCCTGTCGATTCTCCGCCTCATCCATCCGCCCATGCTCATTCCCGCCACAACGGCGTTGGGAACGATTGATCCGCAGGGGCGCGAGAAGGGGTTGTTGGCCGGCGCGAACGTTGTCATGCCGAACCTCTCGCCCGTCGACGTGCGCAAAAAGTACGAACTCTACGACAACAAGATCTGTACGGGCGAGGAATCGGCGCAGTGCCGAGCCTGTCTGGCGCGGCGCGTGGAATCGGTCGGCTACCGTCTCGTGGTGGATCGCGGCGATTTCAAGGGCTGAAGAAGTGTGCTATACTTTTTCCATTATGAAAAACTCGTTCAAGAACTTGTTGGCGGCGGGTCTTGTGTCCGCCGGGGTCGTGGGTTGCGTGTCTCCGTCCGCGTCGTCCTGCACGTGCGCGGCGACGACGACGGCGTGTGGGTGCGGTGCGACGTGCGCGTGTGCGGACTGCACGTGCAAAGGCGCGGAGGGCCGTTGGGCCATCCAAAAGCCGGGCGCGTTCTGGTTGGGCGTGTTCAAGGACGCGACGGGTGCGGCGTCGGCCTCCCTCCTCTGGGGCGGTGGTTCGCCGAACGCGCAACGCGACGTTGTGGTGGACGGCGCGACGGCCACGATGAAGCAGACGATTCGGGGCGACAAGGATCCTGCCCGTGCGCGGATTCGCGTGACGACGCTGAAAGCGACGGGTGCCGAGGCCGACGTCACGTTCACGACGACGGACGGTACGGGCAAGACGGTTGGCCAGCCGGAGACGGTGAAGGCCCGGCGTATTCCCGCGCTGCCGCCGACGCCCGATCGCGCGAAGATCGTGTTGGGAACGCCAATCGACTTGCTCGCGGGCGGTATGGACGGCTGGGAGGCCATGGGCTCGAACTACTTCGGTTGGTCGATCAAGGACGGTGTGCTCTCGAACCGCATCAAACGCGACAAGGCCGGCAAGCGTGACGGCGCGAGCGCGAACCTGAAGACGAAGCGGGCCGACTTCTTCGACTTCAAGTTGTCCTATGACGTGAAAGTTCTGCCGGGGTGCAACTCGGGCGTCTATCTACGCGGCATCTACGAACTCCAGGTGCTCGACAGTTTCGGCAAGCCCGTGGACTGCCACCACATGGCCGCGCTCTACGGTCGTATCACGCCGCGCGTGGCCGCCGAAAAGCCTGCGAACGAATGGCAGCACGTGGACGTCACGTTGTACAAGCGCCACGTGACGGTCGTGCTCAACGGTGTGAATATCATCGATAACCAGCCCATTCTCGGGTGCACGGGCGGGGCGCTCACGAGCGACGAATTCGTGCCGGGTCCGCTCTACTTGCAGGGCGACCATTCGGATGCCGATTTCCGCAACATCGTCCTCACGCCGATTGTGAAGTAAGGTGAGGCGGCATACCGCCTCGCTGTGCCCGCCGGAACTGCGGGCACAGTTTTTATGAAAGCGGATACGGCACAGAGACAGGTGGAGATGTAATAAGGCCGCCCGGACAAGGGTGAGCGAGTAATGAGTTCCAAAAAGTACATTCC
>CAZTHR010000280.1:0-2402 GCA_964613265.1 uncultured Lentisphaeraceae bacterium
AAGAGGACGGCCAATTGTACACAATGTCCGCGTACTTTTGTTTTCATGTCATGCTGTCCTCGGTTCATGTCATGCCTCCTTCACCGTCCATTTATTCACCCTCGTTACATCGCGCACCGATGGAGAATCGCGCGCCGAAGGGTCAGCGGATCGGAATAGGCCACGCCGGAATCGGCGGGCAGACCGAACGCCAGGCGCGTCACGCGCACAGGCGTCGCCGACGAAGGCCAGGCGCGCAACACCTCCGCGAGATAGCCCGCCGTCGCGTCCCCTTCCATGTCGGTCGACAACGCCAACAGGACTTCCGCGAATCCTTCACGCGCCACGCGATCCTTTAATTCGGCAATCCGCAGCGCATCGGGTCCCGACCGCCGGGCGGGCGACAGTTTCCCACCGAGAACGTGGTAACGGCCACGGAACGCACTGGAGGATTCGATCGTCACGATGTCCGCCGGATCCTCCACAACGCAGACGGACGCGCCGTCGCGCGTCGTGTCCGTACAGTAGGCGCACGGTTCGACACCACGTACGGTGAACGCCCCGCAGCGCGAACAGCAGACGACATTCTCGCGGGCATCTTTCAACGCGCACACGAGCGGATCGAGCAGACGCTCCGGCTCGCGCAACAACGCCAAAGCCGCCCGGCCGGCGCTTCTGCGCCCAAGGCCGGGCAAACGAGCCAGACTCCTGACAAGAATGTCAATCGGCTCAAGCATTACTTCATCATGTTGAGGAGGCCGCCCATGCCACCGGCCTGCATCATCTTCGCCATCTGTTCCTGCGTCGTCTTGCGGACGTTCTTGAGCGCACCGTTGACGACGTTGAACAGCATCGTTTCAAAACGTTCGGTCTTGCCCTTGGAGACCTCTTCCCACGTTTCGGGAGCGATCTTGATCGAAGTGATGGTGAAGTCACCTCGCGCCGTCACCGTGATGCCGCCGTTGGAATATTCGGCCAAGATTTTCTCGATTTCGCCCTGAATGCGCTTGGCTTCGCTACGCATCTGCATGGCCTGTTTCACCTGATCGAAAATACCCATTGTGTTTCCTATTTCTCTTTCGTTGTTGTGTATTGTTTGATTGATGTCGAACGCGGCAGAAGACCGTGCTTCCGCGCCGTGTACGAAACGATCCGCGGCGTTGTCTTCAACGCCCGCGCGGCCGCTGCCACGTTCCATTTCCGAGATTCCAGAACTTGAACGAGCACGGCGCGTTCAAAAGTCGCCACCGCCTCGTCCCAACTCTCCCCCCGCCAAACGAACGGACGGGAGGCTGCATCCGGGTCTGGGGACGCGCCTTGTCGCCGCCGCGCCCATTGGCGCACGTGGAGCGGAAGATCGTCGCATTCAACCTGCAACCCGAAGGAGACGAGTTCCGCCTCCTTGCGAGCCTTCTCCTTCTCCGCTACGCACGTCCAGGGATAGGCGTCGAACAACGCGCGCGCGTCCTTAGACCAGTTTCTTGCCACTGAGTTCCTCGTAGGCTTTCACGTAGATGGCCTGCGTTTTGGCCACCACGTCGTCCGGCAGTTCCGGCCCCGGCGGCTGGTGATTGAAGTTGATGGAATCCAGCCAGTCGCGCACAAACTGCTTGTCCAGCGACGGCGGATTCGCGCCCACGGCATAGGATTCCTCCGGCCAGAAACGCGAACTGTCCGGCGTGAGCACTTCGTCCGCCAACACGAGCGAACCGTCCGCATCGCGGCCGAATTCGAATTTCGTGTCGGCAATGATGATGCCATGACGCCGCGCATAGTCAGCCGCCTGCGTGTAGAGGGCGATCGTCGCGTCCTTAAGCGCCTTTGCCGTCTCCGCGCCTACGAGCGCCTCAGTCTGTTCGTAGTTGATCGCTTCGTCGTGCAGACCAATCGCGGCTTTCGTCGTCGGCGTGAAAAGAACTTCGTCGAGCTTGGAGGCGTTCTGGTAACCCGCCCGCAACGGCTGCCCGTTGACCGTGCCATGCTTCTGGTATTCCTTCCAGCCGCTGCCCGTCAAGTACCCGCGCGCGATACATTCGACCTCGACCATGTTGACCTTCTTCACGAGCATCGAACGACCGCGCAGATCGTCTTTGACGCCTTGGAGAAACTTCGGGTACTCGTCCACGTCCGCCGTGATGAGATGGTTCTTCATGCCGAGAAAATCCATCCAGAACAGCGAGAGCTGGTTGAGGACCTTGCCTTTGCCGGGCACGCCCGACGGCAGAATCACGTCGAACGCGCTAATGCGGTCCGTCACGACCATCAGCAACTTGTCGCCCAAATCGAAAACGTCACGCACCTTGCCGCTCTTGGGCGGCGGAATGCCGGGAATCGACGTCTCCAGCAAGGCGTGGTTTTTATCATACTTCATCGGTTTCTTCCTTTCAAAACAGATGCGTCATTATACCATTTCCAACGCGAAC
>CAZTHR010000281.1:0-2374 GCA_964613265.1 uncultured Lentisphaeraceae bacterium
GAGACAGTAGTTTATCATTTCGGGAGGGCGGACGCAAGAGGGTAAATTTGAAAAAATCGAACGAAAAACGGCCGGGGCTTTTATGCCCCGGCCGTCTCCGTGCCTCCGCGCGGCGATACGCCAACGCGGCTTCCGCCATCCTTACTTCTTGGCGGGTTTCGGCGGAACGAGCGCGTCCTTCGCGGCCTTCGCGAGACGGAACTTCGCGACCTTGCACGCGGGCTTGATGCTTTCCTCGCCCGTCTGCGGGTTGCGGACCTTGCGCTTGCCCTGCTTCTTGATGAGGAGCTTGCCAAGGCCGGGGATCAAATACCCCTTCTCTTCCTGGCGGGCGCCCTCATAGGCGAGCTTCAGAAGGCAGTCGTAGACGGCGACCGCCTGCACCTTGGTGATGCCGCCGGCTTCCGCGAGCGCGGCCATGATGCCACTCTTGGTGGTCGGGACTTTTTCTTTCTTAGCCATTTTGCATTCCTTCGTTTTGCGCTCGGGGAAATCCCTTGCAACGCCCATAGAATAGCGGTTTTTGGCGGCGTCCGCAAGAGGGAAAATGCATTTTCCCCTCTTTTTCAAGGGGAGGACGGTTTCGCGGACGGCCGATCCCCTGTCAAACACGCCTCTTCCGCACGTGGATGGTGCAGACGATGCGTCTCGCCGAACCGCGTCCTGTCGACGTGCGTGTAGATCTGCGTCGTCGCAACGGAGGCGTGGCCGAGCATTTCCTGGATCGCGCGGATGTCCGCGCCATGCGCCAGCAAGTGCGACGCAAAGCAGTGACGCAGGACGTGCGGCGAAACGTGGTGCGGGTCGACGCCCGCCGCCGCCGCGCGTTCGCGCAACATCTTGAACACGCCCATGCGCGTGAACGGACGCCCCAGCCGCGTCAGAAACACGTGTCGTTCCGTCGCGTCGCCCCGCGCGAAAAACGCGCGCCCACCGTCGTCCAGATACCGCCGCAGCGCCCGCCCGGCCCCCGCCCCCATCGGCACGATCCGTTCCTTCGCCCCTTTGCCCCGGCAGCGCACGACGTCCGCCTCGCCGATGAAGTCCGTCAATTCCAACGCGCACACCTCGCTGACGCGCAGACCACAACCGTAGAGCAATTCCAGCAACGCACGATCCCGCACGTCACGCGGCGAATCGCCCGTCACGGACGTCACGAGCCGGTTCGTCGTCTCTTCGCCGAGCACACGCGGCAACGTGCGATCCCGCCGAGGCGTCTCCACGCTCGCCCCGGCGTCCACCCGCACCAATCCGGCCGCCTTCACGTGCGACAGGAACTGGCGAACGGCCACACAGGCCCGCGCCCGCGTGGAAGCTTTGCGCCGCTTCGCGCGGAGATCGGACAGAAAGTCCGTCACGTCCGCCCGCCGCACCGTCGCCAGATCGACTGTCCCCCGCGCCGCCAGAAACGCGGCGAAGCCGGCGACGTCGCGCAGATAGGCCTCCCGCGTACGCGGCGACAACCCGCGTTCCAGCGTCAACGACGCCCGAAATGAACAGATGCCCTCCGTCCACGTCGCCATGGGAAAACCGCCGACACGGCCGCCGACGCGCTACTTGCGTTTCGCGCCGATGGATTCGGGCGTCACGCCATTGGCCGTAAAACCGGCTTTCGCGATCGCCATCTCAATGTTCTTCTGCGCGATCTGCATCGAATCGTATTGGAGCGTCACGCGCTGCGCGGCCGCGTCGAATCGAATGCTCGTCTTCACCACACCGCCGTAGGGCGCCAACGCCGATTTGACAAGCGGCACGTCCGCCTCCGTCAGACCCGGCACCGATACGGAAAAATCACGCACGTCCGTCCGGCGGCAGCCGGCGAACGCCAGCCCCGCGAGAACCAAGGTTGCAAGCAGCATCTGTTTCATGCGCCTAATTATAGCACACTTCCGCCCATCCCGTACGCCCGGCGCGGAGAACTGCCGCCGCCGAGCGAATGTCCACCCTGCTTTCATACTTCTTTCAGGCTACTCGTTTGGCAGTCCTGCGGGCAGGGGCAGGGCGAGCCGGAAGCCAATGCCGTAATCCACGGCGGATGGCACGTAGTTACTGCGAGAAGCCGAACGGCAGCTGCTGGCGTCGTTGCGCCAGCTCCCGCCACGTACCACGCGAGCCGAGCCCGAATGCGGTCCTGTAAGGGGGTCGTAGCCGAGCGGCGACTCCTGATACCAGTCGAGACACCTCTCCCACACGTTCCCCAGCATGTCGTACAACCCCCACGGGTTTGGCGTGTACGAGCCGACTTCCGCCGTGCCGCCGTCGGCGGCCGGCGTCGTCGGCCCGGGTATCGTCGCGCCCATGTCCAGATAGCCGCCGCCATACCGGTAGCGGGCGAGCGCGTTGAGCGTGTTCGTCGACGCAGTTCCGCCCGTCA
>CAZTHR010000282.1:0-2339 GCA_964613265.1 uncultured Lentisphaeraceae bacterium
CTGAATTTCAAATTGGAATTAAGGAGCGACAGGCGATGGACAAGAAGTTGTTTTTTGAGTGGGCGCGTTGTGGCGTCCGGGGCGTTCGGGCGGCGGGAATCGTCGCGGCGGCCGCCCTGGCGGGCGGTATGGCGCGTGGTGACGATTTTGCGGTGGCAGAGGACGAGACGCAGACGCTGACGGCCGCGGCGACGTATGGCACCATGGACGTTCAAGGGCGTCTGATTCTCGACGGCAAGGAGGCCGTCGTCACCGTGACAAACAAGGTGATGCTCGTGCCGGGATGTGGCACGGTCACGGTGAGGAATGGTGCTCGTCTGGCAATGTGGTATAACGATGCTTTTGAGGTTGTTGCGTCGGACACGGTGGATGTGCCGACGTCCGTACCCGTCTTGAATCTCGAAGAACCCGCTACGGTTACGATGGATGTAGTGAACAAGTCATCGGTGACGAGTTGCGTGGCGGTGAGCGGTGCGGTGACATGGGGACGCCGTGGCGGATACAAATGGGATGGCACATTCGGCAGTGGCGGCCCTTGGCGCGTCACGGTGGCAGCGGGCGGGTGCCTGACGTTTAGTCATGGCAATCAGGGCGGACATCTGAACGACGAACGTGTGTCGGTCCGGTTCGAGGGTGCGGGCGATGTTACGTTTGACCATCAGTATAACGCAGGTGCGAGTGGCGCGTTTGGTATCCGGGAGGGTGCGGACATCGCGAACACGGGCCGTCTGTCCATGCGGGGTGACAAGTCGGGCGCCTGGACGTTCGGCAACGGTTCGCGTTTGAATGGCCCGACCAACATCGTTGCGCAGGGGGCTCCGTGCGCATGGATCGTCAACGCGGGTGCGGACGTGACGGTTCGGAATCTGACGTGGAACCGGCCGGGTGACACGGTGAGTGGAACCGGCCGGGTGACGGTGGACGCATCCGAGGCGGACGTGGTGGTGGCGGCCAATGTGCCGGCGTGTACGTGGAACACGACAGACACGCCCAACACGCTCGCGTTCGTCAAGACGGGAACGCACGACGCCGTGTTCGCCGTCACGAACTTGCCGGCGCTGACGGTCGCCGAGGGGTGTGCCGTGGTGACGAACGACTGCCGGATGGGTCGGTTGGTCGTCTCCGTCGGGGCGACGCTAATTATCGATGGCGGGCGTGTCGTCTGTTCTTACATCGAGAAGGTCGGCGAAATCGTTTGCCGGAACGGCGGCGTGGTGATCATCGAGACGGATGGCACGGCGGGCACCGAGGCGGGGATGTTGCGGACGCCGCTCTGGTCGCCGAATAGGCTCGTCAAGACGGGCGACGCCGATTTGATCGTCTACGACCCGGAGACCGTCACGGGTTCCGTCCATGTGGCGGGCGGCGCGCTTCGCTTCTCGAAGCGTGGCCTATCCGACAAGTATTTTCGCCTCACGTTCAAGGAATGTTGGCCGTTCTGGTACGACAGGCAGAATCATAATAAGCGTCTGCACTCGAAGATCGGCTTGTTCGATTCTCAGGACAGGCTTATTAGCATGGGCTGGGGATGGAATGCGACCAACGGCACGCCCGCCGTCGAACTGAAGGAGGGCCAGGTGACGGCGCCGATCGGGACGGTGATCGTCAACACGAACGGAAACGTCCACGCGGTCTTGATCGCCAATGACTACACGCAGACTGGCTATATGCCGGAATTCGACAAGGTCCAGACCAATGCGGCCGACACGGCGACGTGGCAGGAAATCACGGCGCGGTTTTTCGCGAACACGCCGGCCATCGATGGACTCAACATGTACACAGGGTGGGATCACGGTTCGCCCCGCGTCTGGACGGTGGAGACGAGTGCGACGGGGGCGGACGGCTCGTGGCGGACGGTGATGGACGTCACGAACGCCCCCTCGCCGCCCAACCAAAACCATTGGGGATACATCGGCGGCGATTCTTCGAAACCCGCCTACCACTTCCGTTACCTCGAACCCGGCGTGACGGGGTTGGCGGACGTGTTGCAGATCCAGGTGGATGGCGGTGCGGTGCTGGACTTCACGTCCAAGACGGGCGGACAGACGGTCGACCGTATCGTCATCGATCTTACGGCGGGCGGTGGCACGGTGAGCAACATTGTCTTCGCCACATCGGGCATCGTGGAATTGAAGGGGACGACGCAGACGCCGCAGGGCGAACTGCCACTTGTCTGCGCGGCCGCGTCGGGCGAGGAGAATCTGGCGCGTTGGGATGTGACGGTTGCGGGCGTGAAGCGAGCCGTCCGCGTTTCCCTGCGCGACGAGCGCTTGGTTCTGACCGCCGCTGGCACACTGCTGATCGTCCGTTAACGCCGATGGCGTGTGCGAGAGAGGCGG
>CAZTHR010000283.1:0-2333 GCA_964613265.1 uncultured Lentisphaeraceae bacterium
GCCACAACGTCCCTGTGAAATGCTACAATAGCCACCTCCCATGAACGACATCGAACTTCTTTCACCTGCGGGCTCGTTCGAGACCGCCCTTGCCGCGTTTGCGTCCGGCGCGGACGCCGTGTATCTGGGTCTCGACGCCTTTTCCGCGCGCGCGGAAGCGGTCAACTTCTCCGTCGCCGACCTGCGCAACCTCCTCGCCGTCGCCCGGCGGACGCCGGACGCGGCCAAACGGGTCTACGTCACGTTCAATACGGTCGTCGACGATGCCGATATCCCGAACGTCCTTGAAAAACTCGCCGTCCTGGAGGAACTGCGTCCCGACGGATTGATTGTCCAGGATCTCGGCGTGGCGCGGCTCGTCCGCCGCCACTTCCCCACACTCGCGCTCCACGCCTCCACGCAACTCGTCACACATAATCTCGAAGACGTTCTTGCGTTGAAAGAACTTGGTTTCACGCGCGTCGTTCCCGCCCGTGAACTCACGCTCGCGGAAATCCGCTCACTTATCCAACGTGCGGGCGACATGGAGTTCGAGATTTTCGTCCACGGGGCGCTCTGCTACTCGCTCTCCGGCCTCTGCCTCTTCTCGGCGATGGAACGTAACCGCTCCGGCAATCGCGGCCGCTGCGCCTACTGCTGCCGTCTGCCCTACGTGGACGCGACGGGCGAACGTTCGCTTCCCTTCTCGATGCGCGACCTGCGTCTCGACGAATCGCTCGACGCCATCCGCGACGCAGGTGTCGCCTCGCTCAAAATCGAGGGACGCATGAAGTCGCCGCTCTACGTGGCCTCCGTCACAAAACGCTACCGCGCCTTGCTCGACGGTGTTCCGCCCACCACAAGCCGCGCCGATCTCGAAACCGTCTTTTCACGCCGCACGACGACGCTCTATCTGAATGGACGCCCCGACGACGGCGCCCCAGACGCCGTCATCGACCCGACTTCGCTCGGACACCTCGGCACGCCCGTCGGTACGGTCAAACGCCTCACGAAAGACCGCGAAGGCCGCGTCTGGCTGCGTTTCCACACGAACCGCGCCCTCGAAAAACACGACGGTCTCCAGTTCGCGACGCCGGGCGGAAAGCCCTACGGATTCGGCATTACGGATATGCGTCAGGCATTGGCCCGTACATCCGTGTTCACCGCCCCGGCGAACACGGATGTCGAAATCCTCGTGCCACACGGCGACGAACCCGATTCCTCCCTCCGCGCCGGCGCAACGGTCTACTGTTCGGCCTCGAACGAAGTCAAACGCCGTTTTCCCATTCCCACGTTCCGTCCAGCCGACGTCGCATCCGCCGGTCTCCCCATTGACCTCACCGTTCGTTTAACGCCGCATGGCCTCGTCCTCCGCGCACCGGCCTACGACGTGACGGTCGAACAGACGCTCGCCCTCGCCCCCGCACAGCAGCCCGAACGTACGACGGACGCCGTCCGCAAGACGCTGGGACGCCTAGGCGACACGGACTGGTCGCTCGGCGCGTGTACGCTGGAAGACCCCGACCGTCTGTTCGTGCCGACGTCCGCGCTCAACGCGGCGCGACGTGCGCTCGTCGCCGAACTCGACCGCGTTCGTACCGAACGCCGCGCCGCAAAAATCGCCGCGCTCGTCGATGAAACCACCCGCGTCCCGCCCGACCCCGTCGGACGGCCGTTCCGGACGGCCACCCTCAAAATTCGGCTCGACCAGCCCGTCCACGAGCGGTTGGGCGATTTCGACGAACTCGTCCTCGCCATCGGTCATCAGGCGGGCCGCGACGTCGAGCGGACACTCCGTGACCGTTGTGAGGCGTTCCGCAACGCGGTGGAGGCGGATGGCGATCCCGCGCCGGCGATTCGTCTCGCCCTTCCCGTTTTCACGCCCGAAGCCGATTTCAACGCCCTCCGCGCAACCGTGCGACATCTCGTGAAAGCCGGTTTTTTGAAATGGGAAGCGGCGGATCTGGCCACGCTGCGCGTTCTGCGTGAACTCGGTCTGGACGACATCACGGCGGACTGGACGCTCTATGCGTTCAACCGCCCTGCGCTCGACGCGCTCGCCGAACGCGGCGTCACGCGCTGCGTGGCGTCCCCCGAAAACGCACCCGCGAACGTGGCGTTCCTCGCCGCCTCGGGATTCCCTGTTGAATTTCTGACGGAACAGGCAACGCCGCTCTTCCTGTCGCTCACAAAACCGGCCGCCGAAAATCCCGCCATGTTCATGGGCATTCGGGACGAACGGTATGCGGTTTACAAGATCGACAATCTCTGGGTCACGACCCGCGCCGAACCCCGACGCTTCACGCCGCCGCCCGGCACGTCCACGCGCCTCGACCGATCGTGGGATCGCCCTT
>CAZTHR010000284.1:0-2329 GCA_964613265.1 uncultured Lentisphaeraceae bacterium
GCGGCGAGATCCTTCTCCAACGCCCGTGCCAACTGGTCGGGACACGACGTGCCCCCACGGCACTGAATACCCTTCAACATCCCCACCACGTCTTCGACCTTGCGCCCAATCACGAGACGCGCCACGCCCTGCGTATTGCCGGGGCAACCGCCGTGGAACTGGCATTTCGTGACAACGCCGTCGACAACCTCGTAGGAAATCGCCACCGCGCACGTCCCTTGCGTCTGAACCGTTTTCATCGAATTGTTCTCCTTCTTCTTCGATTTCGTCAATCGTCCGTATGCCGGACTTTGAGCGTCATGATGTTTGCTGCGGAACCTTCGCCCGCGTCCGCCACAAGTACAAGTACCTGCGATCCGTCGTCGAGCATCGGGCCGGGGCAGAGGCTTTCGTACATCGTGAACCCTGTCAACCGTTCAAAGACGAGTGTCTTGCGGACTTTTCGATACGCGGTCTCGTCGATCAGCGAGGGCAGGTTCGACACGTCCGTCGCCGCCGACCAGTCCACCTGGTAGATGCGACAACGGAAGAGCGGACGCAGTTTCTTGAGACTGAACTCACGCTCCAGCACGAGCAACGTCCCGTCGGGCAGGGCGCAGAGTTCCGACACGCCGCTCCGCGCCTTGTTGAAAATATCGACGCGGCCGCCCAGCGGATCGACGTCATACGCCCATTGTCCGTCCGGTCGCCAGTCCGCCGCCGGAGTCTCACGCACAAACCGCTGCAGACGCACGTGCGAACCGTACGCCGCCGTCGCGCGCGGGCCGTCCTCGACCGGCGAACCATGCCGAGAAATCGCCGCCGTGCGTGACAACGCCTCCTCGTTGCACATCCACAGTTCGTGCCCCGCCGCCCGCAACGCCAACGCCTCAATGGCGAAATTGGACCGCACCGCCGTGTAGACCTCCGGCAACCGTAAATCGCACAGATGCGCCCCCGTCGCAGGATCGAACGCGCGAACGGAACCGTCGCCCTCGTCGCTCGCCCACACGCATCCCCGCGCCGCGTCCCAGACGACGCTTTCCAAATCCTTCCGCCCCGCCAATACGACCTTCGGCCCCAGCTCGCACGACGTGACGCGCCCCGTCCGCCGATCAATCGCAATCGTCATCGCATACAGTTCGCCGCCGCGATCGTTGACGGCGCAGTACTGATCGCCCCCCCGCCACGCGAGACCGCTCAGACCGATGCCCTCGGTCCGGCTCGGCATCTCGCCCGCGAATGAAATCTGCAGCGCGGCGAAGAGGATGGACACGCCGAATGTCATGCCTTCACCGCCGAAATCAGCCAATGCGGCATGGGCGGCGGCGCGGGGTGCGTCTCACCCGGCGCGAACCCGGCCTCAACCAGCCACCCCTTCAATTCCTCGTCCGAAAACACCCAACCGTTTTCCGTCGTCAACGCCATGTTCACGGCGAACAGCGCACTGAACGGCGGCGCCGCGTGCGTTCGGTCGGTCATCATGTCGAGAATGAAAATACGGCCGTCCGGTTTCAGCGCCCGCGCCGCGCGGGCGAGAATGTCGCGAATCTGGTCGGGCGATTCCTGGTGGAGCGCCCCGAAAATCGTCACGGCGTCGTAGGCCGCCGCCTCGTATTCGTCCACATGGTAGTCTCCCGCACGGCACTCAATCCGATCGGACAACCCCGCCTCGGCCACGCACTGCCGCGCAACGGCACTGACGGCAGGCACATCCACCGTCACGCACGAGAGACCGGGATTGGCCCGCGCAATCAATTCGGCGTACGTACCAGGCCCGCCCGCGAGATCCAACAGACGCGTACAACCGGTGAAATCGAGCATCGGCACGACGCCGCGCCCAATGGCCAATGCACGTCCGCGCATCGACAGCGCGAACCGACGCGTCCGTTCCGCGTCGTCGCCCAAATGAACCTGCGGCGGTTCAACGGGCTGCCCCGTTCGGGCGAACTGCGCCAAACGACCCCAGAGCGGATAGACGTCCTGGTTGTAGCGGATGGCTTTCGAAAGATCCGCCGGCCCGCCCGGCACAAGGGCGGCCTTGCCGGCGGGCGTGTTGAAATAGACGTCCTCCTGCTTGCCGAGGATGCCCACGGCCACACAGGCGTCGAGCAGCAGACGCAACCCGCGCGACGACACGCCCATCGCTTCCGCGAGCGGCGACAGATAGGCCGAGCCGCCCGCCGCGTCGATGGCCGTGAAGACGCCCAGTTCGAGCGCCGCGAACAAAACGGAACTGCCATAGAATGCACTGGCGAGTTCGACGATTTCAGAAATGGATTTTTCAGACATGGCTTGGATACGCGAAAAGCCGCGCAAGGCGGCCACACGCTTCGTGACAGATGAACAA
>CAZTHR010000285.1:0-2308 GCA_964613265.1 uncultured Lentisphaeraceae bacterium
GCCATGGCCGACAGTGCGCTTGGTCAGGAAGTCCACCACCGTGCCGTTCGCGGCGAAGTCGATTTCCAGCGGGCCGGCCTTCTGCGCCTGAATCATCACGTAGCCCTCGGCCGCCGAGACGGTGGCCGCACCCGGCGCCGTGAACGGACGCACGCCGGCCTTTTTCGCCGCCGCCGCCAGTGCTTCGGCCGTCATGTCCGCCGCCGCCGGATTCTCCACGAACACGGCATCCGGCCGCTGTCGCTTCAACGCATCGATACGCCGCCGCTGTTCGGGCGTGACGTCTTCCGTGAAGAGCAGATAGAAGACCTTCGCAGGCGGCGGATTGTCGAGCAGGTCGTTGAGAAGGTACTGTCCGCACGTCGTGCCGCACGTCGCGAGGCCGTGGCGATTCAGGCGCGGGCGCGTCACTTCGGCCGCCCCCCAACCGTAATGCAACATGCAGGCCTCATCCACGACGGCGGCGATGTTCGGCTCGTAGGGGCGCGTCCGCTGCAGCATCGCGTCGTCCAGTGCGTTGAGCGACCGGCGCACGTCCCAGAGTGTCGCATCGCGGAACCAGCCGCGTCCGAACAGATCCATCCACCAGTCGCCATAGCCTTGCAGGATTTGCACGGCGCTGTTGCGCAGGAAGACGTTTCGCGTCTGCGCGGGGTCGTCGTGCGGCGTCACGATCATGTGATCCCAGATGTCCTCGAGGTGCGTCCGGTTGTCGTCCTCGTTAATCCAGAGAATGCCGTTGCGCCCAATCGTCTCGGCGGCGCTCATCACGGACATCGCGCCCGGCCATGTACGCAGGTTGTAGCTGATCGGCGCGGAGAGTCCGTCGACGTTTTCGCGTCCGTTGCGCAGCAGCCATTCAAGTCCGTAATGGCCCGTCTCCCCCGGCCCGGCGGGCACGGCGCCGAGTTCCCAGGCGTAGCCGTAGAAGAAGAGCGCCAACGACTTGCCCTCCGAACCTCGGCGAATCGCCGCGCCCAGTTCGGAGATGAAGCTCGCGATTTCTTCTTGGCGGAATTGCACGAAATCAAGGTCGTGGCGGTCGCGGGCGTCGTCGCGGCGGAAGCCCGGCAGACGGCGCATCCGCGCTTCGGCCGTCGGAACTTCGGCCGTGGCCGCGTCCTTGTCGCCCCGCCTCGCCAGCCAGGCGCGAAACGCATCGCGCGTGGCGACGTCGTATCCCGACAGGTCTTTCGTCTGCGACATCATGTAGAACCATTCGGCGGAGTTCTGTCCGCTGACGTGAAGCCCTGCGAAATTGCGCGGGAATTTCGCCCGCAGATGGCGCGTCATCTTTTCGATCTGCTCACAGGCGGCCTGTCGGTAGGCGCGTGACGAGACGGATGACATCTCGACGGTGAAGCCACGGGCGAACTTCATCTTCAGCGACGGGTCGCGGGCGAGCATCCACGGCGGGGCGTCGGCCTTCACGCGCGGCACGAGCAGCACGTTCGGATTGAGGGCGATCAGCCGCGCACATTCCCGGTCGATTTTCTCGTACGCGGGTGCTTCGCCCGGCGGTGTCCACCAGTCCCGGGCCCCCCACGACTCGTCGGTCGAAAACGTGATGAAGTCCACGTCCGCGTCCGCCGCCAGACGTGTCGTGTCCCCCAGCGAGTCGCCGTAGGGCAGCGGGAGGATGACTTTGCGCCCGTCGTCCGCAATGTATGAGGCCTCGTGCGTAAAGTACGTGCGGAAGTGCGTGGCGCGATGGCAGACGCTCAGCCAGTAGAGATGCCCCTTGACGAGCGGAAGGTTGTCCACGAAGAAGTGGCGTGTTCGCCATTCGCCCGGTTTCTGGACGACGTTCGTCGTGGCGGCGGTCTTGTCGATCAGCGTCGCCTCCGAGAACCACATCGGATCGTCGCCGTCGAACCCGTTGAGTTCCACGCGGCCGCGCGCCGTGTCGGCCTCGGCGCGAAACGGCACGATGAACGTCCGCTTCTCGGTGAAGGAGATCGGCGCGAGACAGGATGGCGAACCGTAGTAGAAGCGTGGCCGCACGGGTTTGCCGTCCACGAAAATGCGAGGGCCGGTCGGCGTTGGGCGGACACGCACCTCCACCGCCGCGTCGGCCGCGAGGGTCGTCCCCGCACACAACACGCCCAAAAAACCCAACGTCATGCTCACCCAGCCTGTGAATTTCATTTCCATGCCTTTCCTCTCTTGCCTGAGCCACGTAGATGTGAATTTGTACAAATTTATGTGGCGCATTCTACCATAATCCCCGCCGTTTCAACAAGGCACGATGCGTTGGAGGTTCCCCAATTTTTCTTGGCGGACGAGGCGGCGCACCGGGTTGCGCCAT
>CAZTHR010000286.1:0-2273 GCA_964613265.1 uncultured Lentisphaeraceae bacterium
CGCGGCCGTTCGCCGTCCATTGGCGTCAGATCGGTTGGGACATGGGCATTTCCGATTACGCAGAAACAGGATTCTACAATACGACCGTCACGCGGGACGTGTTGGATCGCTAAGGTCGTGGCGGGACGATTTAAAAACGGCGTCTCGCTATTTACAATCGCATGACAATCCATGTTCGGCGGCGTGCTATACTATGACCCAGCTACGGCAATGTCAACCATCCCCTCCCTCACCAGCATTGCCGTAGTTTTTTTGTTGCCATATGAAAGCGGCGCGATCGTTGTGCGCGGAAGAAAAGAGATGATTCGGAGGCTTTTCAGATGAAAGCGATGTGTTTGGACGAAGCGGCGACGTTCGTGTGGACGGACGTACCGGATCCCGTGTGCCGGGGTGCGTTCGACGTCCGGATCCGTGTGAAAGCCTGTGCGGTCAACCGGGCCGATCTCATGCAACGCGCGGGCGTCTATGCGCCGCCGCCGGACTGGCCGACATGGCCGGGTCTTGAATGCGCGGGCGAAGTGGTGGAATGTCCGCCCAACGGCCGTTTTGCCGTCGGCGACCGGGTTTGCGCCTTGCTGGGTGGCGGCGGATATGCCGAAGAGGTCGTCGTGCCGGCGGGGATGTGTCTGCCGCTCCCGAAAGGTTTCACGTTCGAGGAGGCCGCCGCCATTCCGGAAGTCTACGCGACGGCCTACCTCAATCTGCGTCTCGTGGGCGACCTTCAGCGTGGCGAGACGTTTTTCATCAACGGTGGCGAGGGTGGTTTGGGGATTGCGGCCATCCAGCTGGCCCGGCACGTCTTCGGCGCACGGGTGGTGGCCCAGGTGGCGTCGGACGCGAACGGCGCGTTCTGCCGCGCCGTGGGGGCGGACGTCACGGTCAACCGCTTTACGGACGACCTCGTGCGGACGCTGTCCGCACATCCGCCGGATGTGGCCATCGACCCTGTGGGCGGGCCGCTCATGGGCGCCTGTATCGCCACGATGCCGTATCGTGGCCGCTGGATTTCGCTCGCCTGCATGGCCGGGGCGGAAACGACGCTCGACGTCAATCTCCTCTGGCGCAAGAACCTGCGCGTGATCGGATCTACATTGCGGTCGCGGACGAACGCCGAAAAGGCGCAAATTCTGGACGGGCTTTTCCACGATGTCTGGCCCTGTTTTGAGGCGCGGACGTTCACGCCGCACGTTCACGCGGTGTTGCCCATTGCGGACGTCGCCGAGGCGCACCGCATCCTTGAGGCCGGTGAGAACCGGGGCAAGGTCGTGTTGGTGGTTTGACCGTCGGGCCGTTTCCTCCACTCAATCTCAACAAACAAAAGGAGTTCACCTATGCAATCACGTCGTTCCTTCCTTCAACTCGCCGCGCTGGGCGCGGTTCCTTTTCTCGCCGGCGGCTGCGTGTCGGCGGGCGCGTCCTGCTGTTCCAAGGCGGATAAGAAGGTCAAGTTCCAGTTCGGCATGGCCGGCTACACGATGCACAAGTTCAATCTTGAGCAGACGTTGGACACGCTCAAGAAGACGGACATCCACAATCTCTGCGTGAAGGATTTCCATCTGCCGCTCCATGCGACGGACGCCGAAATCAAAGCGTTCAAGGACAAATGCGCGGCGGCGGGCGTAACACCCTACGCGGCGGGGCCGCTCTACACGCGGACGAACGAGGAGGTGCGCCGCTTCTTTGCCTATGCGAAGCGTCTGGGCGTGAAGACGATCGTGGGCGTTCCGTACGATGCGGGCGACGCGAAGGATTCCTGGAACAAGCGCAAGGGTTCGCGCAAACAGCTGGAATACATCGACACGCTCGTCAAGGAGTTCGACATCCGCTACGCCATCCACAACCACGGCCCGGCGTCGCCTGAAATGTATCCGGACGTTTCCTATGGCTGGAATCTGGTCAAGGATCTCGATGCGCGGATTGGTTTCTGTATGGACGTCGGCTGGGAGTACGGGACGCACGATGCGGCGGGGCGCGAACCGATGCAGGCGCTTCTCGATTCGATTCACACGTATGGTTCGCGTATCTACGATCTCCACTTCAAGAACTTTGAACTCAACCGCCCGAACGGTCGTTCGATCCCGTTGCCACGTGGCAAGATCGATTTCGTGCGTGTGATGCAGGCGCTTGTCGACATCGACTACCGGGGCGTTTGCGCATTGGAATACGAACGCGATTTTGACAACAACCTCGCCGCGATTGCCGAATGTGTCGGCTACTGGCGCGGCATTGCCGATACGCTCGACCGCGCGATCTAAACGCACGGTTCGCGTACG
>CAZTHR010000287.1:0-2256 GCA_964613265.1 uncultured Lentisphaeraceae bacterium
GGGATTGCCATTCGGGAGACGATGGTGTAGACTGTTGTGTCGTTTTGAATGTCAGCCGAAGAGGAGTCTTGATGGAACAGAGGAAAGCGTTTTCAGTGGATGCGGGAAAGTTTTTGCCCGTGGAACATCGTGTGCAGCGTGGCCGGTCGACCGTGTTGGGTTGTTTGCTGGGCGTGGCGTTGTCGGCGGCTTGCCTTGCGGACGTGGTCGTATACGTGGATGGGTTTGACCTTTCTGCGATGTCGGCGGGGCGTGGGAAGAAACCGGTGCCGCGTCTGTCGGTGGAAGGCCATGCGTTGCGTTTGGGCGAGGGTCGGTACGAACGCGGCTTTGGCACGTGTCCCGAATCCGCCGTGGCGTTCGACGTGGATGGCCGCGCCCTCGCATTCGACGCGGTGGTGGGGATCGATCGGGATGCGAAGGATATGAACACGTCCGGGCGTCACGCGGGGGCGATCTTCCGCGTCTGGGCGGACGGCAGGATCGTCCATGATACCGGGACGATCCGCGAGAACGACAAGCCGCGTGTCGTTCATGTCGACTTGAAAGGCGTGAAGGAGGTTGTGCTTGAAACGGCGTCCTATGCGCCGTGGTGCGGGTTCGAGTGCTCGAACGCGGATTGGGCGGACGCGAAGTTCACGGTTGCCGACGATGCCGCGATCAAGCCCGTCTCGGCGGCGCGTTTTGCGCAGTTGGGGATTCTCACGCCGCCGGAATCGCCCGCGCCACAGTTCAACGGCGCGGAGGTGTGGGGCGTTCGTCCGGGCCGCCCTGTCATCTTCCGTGTTCCGGTTTCCGGCGTTCGGCCGATGGCGTTTTCGGCGACGGGTCTGCCCGACGGCGTGACGCTTGACGCGAAGGGCGTTTTGCGCGGCACGGCGCCGGCGAAGGCGGGCGATTATCGAATTGCCGTCACGGCGAGGAATGCGGCGGGGACGGCTTCGCGCGTCATCGTTCTCCGTGTGGGCGAGACGATTTGCCTCACGCCGCCGATGGGCTGGAACAGCTGGAATATCTGGGGGTGGTCGCTGACGGCGGAACACGTGAAACGCGCCGCCCGGGCGCTCGATGCGTCGGGGCTGGGCGACTACGGCTACGCCTATGTCAATCTGGACGACTGGTGGCAACGCAACAACTCCGATTGTCCGCGCGCGCGGGAGCGTGCGGATGTGAAGGGGCCGGCGCGTGATGCGAACGGGAAGATTCTGCCGAACGGTGGATTCCCGGACATGAAGGAGGTGGCCGACTACATCCATTCGTTTGGCTTCAAGGCGGGGCTCTATTCCAGCCCTGGGCCGCTCACGTGCGGAGCGTGCGAAGGGAGCTACGGGCATGAGCGCCAGGACGCCGAAAGCTATGCGGCATGGGGATTCGACTACCTGAAGTACGACTGGTGTTCCTATGGGGATATTTTCAAGAAGGAAACGGGGTGGGACACGTGGGAATGGATGGGTGGCGGCCGTGTCGGACGCAATCCGAAGAACAAGCCGCTGCCGCCACGCGAGGCTTTTGAACGGCCGTATCGTCTGATGAACGAACATCTCCGTGCGCAGAACCGCGATATCGTCTATGCCTACTGCCAGTACGGATGCGGCGACACGCAGGTGTGGGGGCGTGACGCGGGTGCGAACGTGTGGCGTTCGTGGCAGGACTTGAAGGACACGTGGACGTGGATGCGCATCGCGATCGAGGGCTACGTGCCGAACGCCGAATTCTACAAGTACACCGGACCTGGCTTCTGGGCGGATCCGGACATGATGATTGTCGGTCAGCAGCGTTCGTTCGGAACGACGCACCCGACGTTCCTCACGGCGAACGAACAGTACACGCACGTGTCGCTCTGGGCGCTTCTTGCGGCGCCGCTTCTCATCGGCACGGATCTTGAACGGCTTGACCCGTTTACGAAGTCGATTCTCGCCAATCGTGAAATCATCGCCGTCAACCAGGATGTGCTTGGGCGCCCGGCGCGGCGTATTCGGCGCGAGGACGCCGCTGAAATCTGGATGCGCCCGCTTGCCAACGGGGACATTGCCGTCGGCCTCATGAATTGCTATCCGCTTTCCCGCCGGATCACGCTCGACCTTTCCTCCGTTGGTTGTACGGGTTCCTGTCAGGTGCGGGACGTTTGGCGGCAGAAGGATCTTGGGACGTTCACCGGTTCGTACACGGCGGAGGTCCCCGGCCACGCTACATGCGTCCTGCGTCTGCGGTCACGCTGACGCGAAACGTATTTTGTTGCGGTTGCAACCGGTGAAT
>CAZTHR010000288.1:0-2235 GCA_964613265.1 uncultured Lentisphaeraceae bacterium
CAACTCAGGGTATCACGGCAGCAGGGGTGGGACGAGACGCCCCTCGTCGCGCAGACGGCGGACGAGTGCGGAACCGACGATAAACCCATCCGCGTGGCGCGACACCATCTCCGCCTGTTCGCGCGTGGAGATGCCGAACCCGGCGGCGACGGGCAAATCCACCACGTGGCGAATCGTGTCCAGCCGCGTCGACAAATCGGACGGCAGTTCCGTTCGCGCCCCCGTGACCCCTTTCACTGTGATGACGTAGAGGAACGTGTTCTCCAATCCCGCCGCGCTTTCGACCACGCGCGTTATCGGCGTGTTCGGAGCGATCAACGGCACGTACGCGATACCGTGCGGGTTGAGAACGTCCAACAATTCCGCGCGTTCTTCCAACGGCAGATCGACGACGAGGACGGCATCGATCCCGGCATCCACCGCCTTGTGCGCAAATGTTTCGAGTCCCATCGAGAAGATCGGATTGTAATAAGAGAAGAGGACGAACGCCGTCTTAGGATGTTTCGCCCGCAGACGACGCGCCATCGCCAGCACGTCATCGAGCGAGACGCCCTGCGCCAACGCCGTGTAGGCGGCCGAACGGATGACCGCGCCGTCGGCGAACGGATCAGAAAACGGAACGCCGAGTTCGATGATGTCCGCGCCGCCCGCCACGAGGGCGTCGACGGCGGCCTCGCTGGCGGCGGGTGTCGGTGCCCCCATCGTCAAGTAGGCGATGAACGCGCCGCGCCCTTCGGCTTTCGCCTTTGCAAAACAAGTTGTGATTCGTGTGCTCATTTCTGATGTTCCTTCTTGTAAGCGATGATATTGTCCATGTCCTTGTCGCCACGCCCCGAAAGATTCACGAGCAGAATCGTCTCCTGCGGCAGATTCGGTGCGCGTTTGATCGCCTCGGCGAGCGCATGGCTCGATTCGAGCGCGGGGATGATACCCTCGAACCGACAGAGCGCGTCGAACGCGGCAATGGCCGCATCGTCGTCAATCGTCGTGTATTCGGCCCGGCCCGTGTCGTGCAACAGGCAATGTTCGGGTCCGACGCCTGGGTAGTCAAGTCCGGCGGAAACCGAATACGTGTCAATCACATTGCCGACGGGCGTTTGGAGAAGCAGGGTCTTCGCGCCGTGGAGAACGCCCAGGCGGCCACCGCAAATCGACGCCGCGTGCGCCCCTGTCACGAGGCCGCGCCCGCCCGCCTCGACGCCGACGAGTTTGACACTCGCGTCGTCGAGAAAACCCGCAAACAACCCCATTGCGTTCGATCCACCGCCGACACAGGCGATGGCCTGGTCGGGGAGACGGCCGAATTTCGCCAGACACTGCCGCCGCGCCTCGTCGCCGATGACACGTTGGAAGTCGCGCACCATGTCGGGATAGGGATAGGGACCCGCGACCGTGCCGATGACGTAGAAGGTGTCGTCGCAATTCGCCACCCAGTCGCGTAAAGCCTCGTTCATTGCGTCCTTGAGCGTGGCACTTCCCTCCTCCACCGCGTGAACCGTCGCGCCGAGCATTTCCATACGTTGCACGTTCGGCGCCTGCCGTTTCACGTCGATGGCGCCCATGTAAATTTCGCACGGCATCCCCAACAGCGCCGCGACCGTCGCCGTCGCCACGCCATGCATCCCGGCACCCGTCTCGGCGATGAGCCGTTTCTTGCCCATGCGCTTCGCCAGCAACGCCTGACCAATCGTGTTGTTCACCTTGTGCGCGCCCGTGTGGTTCAGGTCTTCGCGTTTGAGGACGATCGTCGCACCGCCGAGATGGGCGGACAGGCGTTTGCAGACCGTGAGTGGCGATTCGCGCCCGACGTAGTCGTGTAGAATCTCGTGGTATTCCCGTTGGAACGCGGGATCGTTCCGCGCCGCCGCATAGGCGTCGGCGAGTTCGTGCAACGGCCCCATCAACGTCTCGGCGACATACTGCCCGCCGTAGGGTCCGAAATGTCCGTGTGGTTTCATCTTCGCTCTTCTTTTCTCTTTAATGTTTGTGTCGTACGACTTTGAAAACAAAATGAAAACGCGGATCGTTCCTACCGGTACGATCCGCGTTTTCAATCCCAGAATCTGCGTCTGCCATCGTCAAATCGACAGCACCGGAAACGGGGCGGATCGTCTTCCGCTCCGCCACCACTGGCGTTCGATTTTCTGTGTCATCGTCATGTTTGCAGATGTTCTTATTTGGAGAAACGCGGGTAGTTTACTCTTTCCACCGCGCCCTGTCAATGACCCAACGCAT
>CAZTHR010000289.1:0-2202 GCA_964613265.1 uncultured Lentisphaeraceae bacterium
TCAGCGAAGAATCAGAACCGTACCGCGCTGGTAGGCGAAACGGACGCGACGGCCGCCGGCGTCCAGCAGGAACGTCCAGCCGCCGGGCGAAATCTCCGCGCCCGTTGAATCGATGTACGTCACGGGTGGCAGGGACGTCAAGGGACTCGTCGTCTCAATCACGTCCCGAAGGCCGCGCCGCATGTCCTTGTCGAGCTGTTCGGCTTCCGTCACGCGAATACCACAGCCCGCGTTGAACGCCAAACGCACGGCTTTCAGAAGCGGTGGCGCGTCGGATGCCCCCATCAACGCGGCGGCGGAAATTTCAAGTACGCCACCCGGATAGCCGTCTTCATGCGTGAATGCCAGCGTACCACCCACGAGGCGCGTCGTGCCGCCGTACGTGTTCGCCTCCGTCAGCGTGGCCGTCTTCGCGCCCGTCTTCGTGACGCCGCCCGTCGTGGACAGTTCCGCCAGCACGACCTTACCCAACGCCTCTTCGCCAAGCACGTTGTTCTCGATCATCGCCGTCGCGTCCACATAGTCACAACCGGCGCTCATCACGCGGATGCGTTCGACCTGACGTGTCTTCTCGTTAAAGTCCGCCATCGCCGTGGCGCCCGTACCTGTCGCGCTCTTGATGCGAACGCGCGGCGAGCCGACATAGTAGTTGAAATTCGTGACGTTGTTCGCCGGCAGCGCGATGGAAGCAACGCCCTGTCCAGCGGGTTTCTCAAACGGTGCGCAGAAGACAAGATCCACATCCGAGGCATCGAGCGTCACACCCCCTTCGTAGACCGTCACGCGATCCGGCGCATGGGAAACGTCCGCGCCCAACACGTCCGCCGTCTTCGCCGTCAGAATGCCGCCGTTCAGGTTCACGTAGAGTTTCGTGTTCGGGCAGGCGTCCTTAACCATGTCCCAGGTAACGTCCTTCGCCGCGACATCCTTGTAGATCTGCCCGCACCAGACCGCACCGTCGTTTACGTTGACAACGCCCTCCACATTCCGGTACGACACAAACAGGCGCGTCCGATTCATTTCAATGCGCGAGCCGCGCCCCGTCGTCGTGACGACCGCCTGGACGTCCACACAATTCGTGCGATAGTCGTAACACATCCAAATGTTCTGCCCTTTGAACGTACCGCCCGACTGATGGTAGAGGCCATATGACTGCGCATCTGATCGCGCGATCTTGAGTGGATCCCCACCGAGAATCTCATGCAGACCGCCCCGTTGGACGAAAACGCCACGCCCGTGCGCCCCCAGATTCATGTAGCCGGTATGCGTCAACGTGCCGCCGTTTTGGAGGAAGAAACCAGAACCTTTTTTCTGCGAGCCGATAAAGCCGTCATTACCCGCGCCCGCCTTCCAGTAGACCGTTGCGTCGCCCATGTACACGGCGCCCATGGCATTCCACCGATCATTACCCACGCCGATGATGAACTCGTTCGACACCACAGCCCCGTCGCCAATCGAGACGATGCCGTACTGATTACCCGATCCGCCAGTATACCCGACACGGATGGCTTCCGACGACGACTTGTGCTTCGCCGACGTCGTCCGCAGATCCGCCCCCAGGTCGAGACGCGCACAATTCCAGCCCGCCGCTGACCCCGCCACCGTCCAGACGTTCGTGACAGCATAAGGCGTCTCGTCGGCGTTCCGTCCGAGCGCCAGCGTCCCCGCCTCGACTGTCAGCGAACGAAACTCGTGCGTCGCATTGGACGTGATCATCGCAGCGTACGAACCGCTCTTGTAGAGATCCGCCAAGCCGTCCATTGCGCCGTCAAGCGTCATCTCGAGATCCGCCACCAACGTCAACTTCCGCCCTCGGTCTAGATGCACGTCCCCCTTCCAGACGTTCCGCCCATAGATGACGGCGTCACCCGTTGCCAAAATCCTGGCCGAGGCATCGTCCTCCAGACGAATCCCCAGCGTTGTCATGGCATTGTCCACCGGCGATTTGTACATCCGTATGGTCGTCCCATCGGCCATCACGACACACTGCGTCGTCACGGCGGGCGAAAACCCCGCGACCCGCTCAAAAAGGACTACCCCCTTCTTGAGGTGGATGTTCCCCGCGTTTTTGATCGGCTTCCACATTTCGTACTGCGCCTGCCCGTTCGTGCAGTACGTGTAGAGGTCATACCCCTGCATGTCCATCGTGTTGAAGCCGAAGCGGCCGCCGCCCACGGTCGTGTCCGCCGTCAGTTTCACACC
>CAZTHR010000290.1:0-2160 GCA_964613265.1 uncultured Lentisphaeraceae bacterium
GTGAGCGCAGAAATCATCGACGGCAAAAAACTGGCGGCGGACACGCGGGCGCAGATTGCGGACGGCGTGGCGGAACTCAAGGCGGCGACGGGCGTGACGCCCGGCTTGGCCGTGATCTTGGTGGGCGACAATCCCGCGTCCGTAAGCTACGTGACGGCGAAGGAAAAGGCCTGTCAGGAGGCGGGCATGTATTCGCGTGAAATTCGTCTGCCGGCAGAAACGTCCGAAGCCGATCTCATCCGCCTCATCGGCGAATTGAATGCGGACGCCGCCATCCACGGCATTCTCGTGCAGTTGCCGTTGCCGAAGGGCATTTCCGAGAAAAAGGTCATCGACGCGATTGCCGCCGAGAAGGATGTGGATGGGTTCACGCCCGTCAACGTGGGCAAGATGTTGATCGGCGAGGATTGCTTTCTGCCCTGCACGCCCCATGGCATCATCAAGCTCATTCAGGTCACGGGCATGGATCTGCGGGGGCGTCATGCCGTCGTGATCGGCCGTTCCAACATTGTCGGCAAGCCTGTGGCCGTGTTGTTATCGCGTAAGGACATCAATGCGACGGTGACGCTCTGCCACACGGGGACGCGGGATCTGGCGGCGTTCACGAAGACGGCCGATGTGGTCGTCGTGGCCGCCGGACGGCCCAACACGCTGACGGGCGACATGCTCAAGCCGGGCGCGGTGGTGGTGGACGTGGGCGTGAACCGCGTGCCGGACGCCACGCGGCCGAAGGGCTATCGGTTGTGCGGCGACGCGGATTTCGACTCCTGCGCCGCCGTCGCGTCGGCCATTACCCCCGTGCCGGGCGGCGTGGGTCCGATGACGATCACGATGCTGCTCTGGAACACGCTGGAAGCCGCGAAACGCGCGGCGGCGCGGCGTGATTGAACGTTCGTTTTTGTTGTCCTCCAATATCTGAAACCAGTTATTCTTGAAAAGGAGTTTTCGATGAAGAATGTGATTGAATCAAGTCCCTGGGGCGTGTTTGAAGGTGAAGAGGTCCGTCTGTGGCGTCTTGTGAACGCGAACGGTCTTGAACTCGATTTTACGAATTGGGGCGGACGTCTCGTGAAGGCGCTTGTGCCGAACCGCTGGGGCAAGCTGGAGAACGTCACGCTCGGCTGGCCGACGTTGGACGACTACGTGGCCGAACACGGCGGCACCTACTACGGGGCGCTCGTGGGGCGTTACGGCAACCGGATTGGCGCGGGCCGTTTCGAGTTGGACGGTCAGACCTACACGTTGGAACTCAACAACGAACCCGGCGGCATTCCGTGCGCGTTGCACGGCGGTTTGCGCGGTTTCTCCCTCCGCACGTGGACGCTCGTACGCGAAATCCACGACGACGACAAGGTGGGACTCGTGTTGTCGATCACGTCGCCCGACGGTGAGGGCGGTTATCCCGGCAACGTGGAAGTCCAGGCGACGATTACGCTCGACAACAACAACATCTGGCGTCTGGCGTGGCGCGCGACGACGGACAAGGCGACGCCGCTTGCGTTCACGGAACACGCCTACTGGAATCTCGACGGCGTGGATGCCGGTACGACGATCATGGATCACAAGCTCTACATCGCGGCGGACGCCTATACGCCCTACGGGCCGGCCATGATTCCGACGGGTGAACTGCGCAGCGTCGAGGGGACGCCGTTCGATTTCCGCACGGCTCACCGCATTGGCGACCAGCATGACGCCGACTTCCCGGAAATCAAATATGGCGCGGGCTACGACATCAACTGGGCGTTGCGCAAGACGGGTGGCGACGCGCTGCAGTTGGCGGGCGTGTTGACATCCGAGGCCGCCGGCCGCCAGCTTGAAGTCTGGACGACCGAGCCGGGTCTGCAGGTCTACGACGGCTACTATCTGCCGCGTCGCAACGCGGGCGTGGCGTTGGAAACGCAGCACTTCCCCGATTCGCCCAACAAGCCCCAGTTCCCGACGACGATCGTCCGACCGGGGCAGGTTCTCCATTCCATTACGGAATTCCGTTTCAAGACGATCTGATAAACGGGCGTGGGAGAATAATAGACACCTCCGTTGACCAAGTGAGTGGACGCCATGGGGGCGTGATTCCGCGAAATGGTGTTTTCTGCTATACTAAGCGTCCTTGCACGTATGAGTTTGTGTTCATGCTGCACGACTGACTAAGGAAGAACGACA
>CAZTHR010000291.1:0-2137 GCA_964613265.1 uncultured Lentisphaeraceae bacterium
CCTCAAACGTGTAGATGTCTGTTGCGATTTTCTCCATGGCACAATTATAGCACACTCGCCGGGACGCGATTGCGCTTGAACGTGAAGAAGAAACTTACGGACATCAGCACGGCCGCCAGCAGGTACGCGCCCGCCATGATACCAAAACCGATTTCAAAACCGCGAATGCCCCAGCGCTGCGAAAGCGCCCCCATCGCGACGCCCGAAAGCCCGCCAAAGAAGAACGCCACCATGTTGAGCAGCCCCACCGCCGTGGAACGGTGTTCCGGCGGCACGACGTCGAACAGCGAGGCGTGCGTGTTCACCTCGAAGCAGCCGCGAAACACACCATAGGCCGCAGCCGCCACGAGAAAGGCCGTGAAGGACGAGGAAAGCCCCAGCCCCAGCAGCATGGGCGCACCGCCCAGCAGGGCGAGGATCTGGAAGCCCAGACGGAAACGCGGATAACGCCGGACGAACCGGTCCGTAATCGCCCCGCCCGCCAGAATCGCCACGAGCGCACAGAGATGGTGTCCGAACATCACCCCACGCCCCGCCGCGCCGACGTCGAGCGCGAACTTCTCCGCCGCGAACTTCGGCGCCCAAAAGAGATAGGCGTTGTTCACGAACACGATGGCCACGAACCCCGCCGTGGCGCAAAGCGCGGAGGGATTCGCAAAGTAGGCGCGAAGCCCGGCGGCGACGCTCGCTCGCGCATTCGCGGACGCCTCGCGCGTCCGCACCTCAACCGCCGGCGGCCGGTCGTCGCGCAACCAGAAGATAAACCCGACGCCCAGCAGCACGCCCGCCGCGCCGAACGCAACAAAGACGTGCCGCCAGCCGCCCAGGACGTCCATCGCCCACGCGACGAGCACACCGGAGATCATCAGCCCCACGTAGAGCGCGGACTGATGGATGGACAGCGCAAGCGAACGGCTCTCCCGATGCTGCGCGGCAATCAGCGCGTAGGCGCTCGGCGCGTAGAAACTCTCCCCCACGCCCGTCGCGACGGAACGCAGAAGCAACGCCCCCAGAAAGCCGCCGATAAACCCCATGCCCACGGTCATGAGCGACCAGGCAATCAGGGACAGCGTGATGATCCACTTGCGCGAAAAGCGGTCGCCCAAAAAGCCCGCCACCACCGTCATCGCCGCCAGCGTCCAGCTGAGCGTCGTGTTGATCCAGCCAATCTGGACGTCGGTGAGCGACAGGTCTTTCTGAATCGGCACGGTGAGCAGACCGAACAGCGCACGATCCGCCTGGTGGAAGAAGAACGCGCCGCTGAGCATCGCCACCAGCAACCACTTGTAGTACCGGCTCATCACAGATCCACGTCCTTCGGCATGTGCTGGCAGCTGCACCCGGCGTCGCACGTGACGATTTCACCCGTCATGTTGCCGCTCATGCCGCTCGCCAGAAACGCCACCACGTTCGCGATGTCCGTCCCCTTCGCCTCGATGCCCAGCGGACAGTTCGCCCGCCGCCGCGCTTTCGTCGCCTCGTCGAGCGCGTCCCACCGCTCAGTGTAGATGTAGCCGGGCGCACAGGCGTTCACGCGGATGCCGAGCGGCGCCAGGTCGAGCGCGAGCGAACGGACCATCGCGTTGATCGCGCCCTTCGACGCGCAGTAGGCCGTGCGCCCCCGAATCGCCCGCTTCGCGGTGTTCGACGAGAGGAACACAACCACACCGCGCGTCTCCTGGCGCATGAAGAAGCGGTTGGCCGCCATCTGCGTGACCTGAAAACCGCCCTTCACGTTCGTGTTCATCACCTTCAAGATCGCCTCGGGATCCATCTCCAAAGGACCGCCAAGCCCCAGACCCTGATCGGCCGCGTTGTTCACGAGGATGTCGAGACGCCCCGCCTCCCGCGCAATCCGGTCCATCAGCGCGGCCACCTGCTCGCGGTTGCCCACGTCGCACGCCTGCGCCGAGACGGCGACGCCGCGCCGCGCCAGTTCCGCTTCGCCACGCGCCGTCGATTCCGCCGTCGACCCGCACATGAACACGCGGGCGCCTTCGCGCACAAACGTCTCGACAATGTCCAGCCCCGTGTTCCGGTTGCCACCGGTCACAAGCACGATCTTGTTCTCAAACATGCCCATTCAATTACTGTCCTTCTTTTCGTTTCCACGCATCATCCCGTCACCGCAGGATGA
>CAZTHR010000292.1:0-2092 GCA_964613265.1 uncultured Lentisphaeraceae bacterium
AGCGTCAACGCGCCCTGCGGGCCAGCGACGTCCCAGTCGTCGTTCATCCAGACGGAGAGACGGCCTGTCACAGGCTTGCCCGTCTTGTTCTCCACCGTGACCGGAAACGCGCGCGGTGCGCCGGCGGCGACCTCCGTCACGCCGAGCGGCCAGCTGAACGGGCTGCCGGCGTTTCGTTCGAGCTTCTGGGGGAACGATTCGATTTCAACCTTGATTCCGTTCCGCTCCTCCACGGGCGGCAGATAGGCCACGGCCGTCGAAACGGCCGCCACGGCGGCAAACGTCAGCAGACACTTCTTGTAACGCGGATGCCCCGCATTCGCTTTTTCCCTTCGAGACGCATTCGTCATCGCATGGTTCCTTTCTCTCGCACGGCAGTACGCCGCAAAACTCAGTTGTCGCTCGCGCCGCTGTTCGCCGTGATGCGAATGTCACGCCAGATGGCGGCCTCGTTCATCCACTCCGTCGGCTCGTTGACAAGCTCGACGACGGCCTCCCGCCCCGTCCAGGGCTCCAGCGAAAGGTCGAACGCGCGCAACGCAATACGCGCATCGTTCGCCCCGCCGCCAATCGTCGTCGCCAGAAGCGGACAGCCGTTCACGCGCACGACCAGGCGGAAATTCCCGTGCGGGGAGTTCGACACCTCGAAATGGAGCATCGGGTTTCCGGCGGGGATTTTCAGCGTCCGCGACAAGACGACCGCCTCGCCCCGGCGCGGCGGATGCGTCCGCACACAGGCGGTGGCCAAGCCCTCCGCCGTGTGGAGTTCGTCAATGAACCCCGGCTGCATGTCCGGCGCGTTTTTCGACGTCTTCCAGCCGGGCGCAACCGCGTCCAGCGCCTTCTGCACGCGCACGGTCGGATCGGGACTGTCCTGCCCTTCGACGCGCGGCAGACGGACGTCCTGCCGAATACGCGCCATCTCCGCTTCGGTGTAGCGCGCGCCCGTCGGCGCAGACGGATTCCAGGAAGGCGTCCACGCATCCGGCACAGGCGCCTTCACGGGAATGACGAAGCGCTCGACGCCGTCGGCGCCCGTCTCCACGCGTCCGCCGTGGCGCACGACCACCTGACGCGCAAGTTTCTCGCTCGCCGCGAAGAGGGATGGCAGATTGTAGGCGGTGTGCGAGAAGACCCGCGTGTAGTCCAGCTTTTCGACGTACTTGGCGGGCAGGGCCTTGAAGCCGCAGACCGCCATGAGAATGCCGCCGACGTTCGCGGGATTGCAGTCCGAATCCCAGCCGCACCGCATGGAAAGTTCCATCGACTTGTCGAGGTCGCCATTGCCGTAGAGGAGGCCGAGGACGATGCTCGCGCCGTTGAGCCGCACGTCGATGTCGCCGTTCGAATCCTTCAGCGCCGCATTGTGCCGCTTCGAGTAAGTCGTGCGGATCTTCTGCCAGCACGCCGTCCAGTCCGCAGGGGCTTCGCGATGCCAGGCGCGGACGTTCCGCACCATCTGCGCGTAGTCGGACTGTGGCGGAATCGCCGCGAGACCCGCATCGAGCAGCTTCCCGACGTCGGCCGTGAAGAACGCCTCCGCGTAGACGGCGCCGATGAACTGCCCCGCCCACACGCCGTCGCCGTAGTTCATCAGGCGGCCGAACAGGTTGCCGAGGCGAATCGCTTCCTGCGGGCAGCCCGGCGAGATGATGCCGGCGTAGTCGGCCTCGATCTGGTAGTCGATGTCGTTGGGGCAGTGGTTGAACGCCGGATGCGAACAGTCCGGCGGCGCGATGCCTTTCCGCAGGTTGGTTCGCCCTGCACGGTTCGCACACCAGAGCGGATACCCCGAATTCGCGAAGTCGATGCCCGCCTGGCGGATGGAGACGTCAAGCCCGTAGTCCTCCAGCGTCTTGAGGAACGTCATTTCCACGTAGAGGTCGTCGTTGCCGTAGGCCCACTTCAGCGGGAAGTCGCTCGTCCACTTCGGCACGTCCGCCGCCGGAATGATTTTGTCGTTCCAGCGGAATTCCGTCGGCTGTCCCCAAGAGACGCCGACCATCTGGCCGACCCACGCGCCCTTCATCTTGTCGCGATAGGATTCGAGCGTGAGCGTGCGCGTCGGCGCGTCGGCGCCCCATGCGACAGA
>CAZTHR010000293.1:0-2090 GCA_964613265.1 uncultured Lentisphaeraceae bacterium
CGCCAGAGGGTTCATTCGGGCAGGGACACCGTTTCAAGGACGCTGACGGCCCGCCAGCCGCCCCAGATCCACGGACGCCACGGTCGGATGCTACGCACGATTTTCACCACGCGACCGTGACGGTCGTAGAACGTCGCGTCGATGGGATACGCCATGAAAAACGTGTGGATGCAATTGCACCGGAGAATCAGTAAACCCGTACCGGAGGGGGGCGGCGGACGACCGATCAACCCGCGTACGCGCTGAAGAAACGTCCGCGCCACGGTGGCTTTCACACCGTCTCGTTCGACGACCATTCCTCCGTTCATGTCAGCAACGCCACGCAGTGGACTTCAATCCCGCGCCCCGCACCCACGTCGTCCATCTGTTCGTTCGTCTTGCCCTTCACGGACACCGCCTCGACAGGACAGTCCAGCACGGTGGCCAGGCGGGCGCGGATGGCGTCCACGAACGGACGAAGGCGCGGCCGTTCGCAGATAACCGTGGCATCCACGTTCCCCACGGCATATCCCGCCGCATGGAGTTCCGCGACGACGGCGGCGAGCATTTGCATCGAATCGGCGCCGCGCCACGTTTCGTCCGTATCCGGGAAATGCGATCCGATGTCGCCCCGCGCCGCCGCGCCCAACAGCGCGTCAATGACGGCGTGGGCGAGAACGTCTGCATCGGAATGCCCCTTCAGCCCCGGCGCGTCGGGAATTGCTACGCCGCCAAGGACAAGCGACCGCCCATCCTCGAACCGATGGGAATCGTAGCCGAACCCAACACGCATCACTTCTGCAAGTCGGCAATCGCCGCCGCGACGTTCGCGAAGAGTTTCGGAATCTTCGCCACGGGCGTTGTGGAAAACGCAAGGCGGATGAGCCCCGAAAGGACGATCGTACCCGTCGAATACGTTTCAATGAGACGGCGGCGGACGGCCTCGGCCTCCACGCCGATCGGCCGGACGCACATGAAATAGCCGCTGTTGAACGGCATCACCTCGAAGCGTTTTGCGTACTCCGGATGTTTCGCGAGCAGTTTGCGAATGACGCCATAGCGTTTCTTCAGCACATTGTACTTCTGGCGTTTCTGCTTCGCGTAGTCCTTCGCGCCAATGGCCGCAAGCGCCACGTGCTGACCGAGCGCCGAAATATTCGAGACGCCGCTACGAACGTTGCCGGCCGCCTTGGCCGCAAGGGCCTTGAGCTGGTCAGGCGTCGCCCCCTTGAACGCGAACGAAACAAACCCGACGCGCAATCCCCACACGTAGTCCTCCTTCGTCGTGCCGTCGAGCTTGACGGCGAGGACGTTCTTGTGGAGGCGGGCGAATTCCGCGAAAAGCGATTCGCCGTGGACGCCCTCTTCGTAGACGAGCCCGAAGTAGGCGTCGTCCAGCACCACGACGATCTTGTGCCCGGCGGATGCGGCCGCCTTGACGGCAGAAACGATTTTCCGCGCATCGGCGAACGTGGCCGTGTAGCCCGTCGGGTTGTTCGGGAAGTTAAGAACGAGAATCTGCTTCTCCGCCCCTTCCATCAGCGCTTTCTTCAGCGCCGCCGCGTCGAACGCGCCCTTCGCGAACGTGTTGAATGTACGAAGCCGCGCCCCGCACGCCTCCTCGAAAACGAGTGCGTAGTTGTCCCAATAGAGGTCTGGCACCACCACCTCGTCGCCTGGTCCGGCGAACAATTCGGCGGCCAGACGCAGACCATGCGTCAGCGCATTCGTGACGACGGGAAGCGAATACTCGACGCCCTTGAGCGAAGGGTTCTTTTCGACCTGGAGGCGCTTCCACTCCTCGCGCAACTTCGGAAGACCGAACGACCCCGCATAGAGGAACGTCTTGCGGTCGAGATTGATCTGGCTGGCGTAGCAGTCCATCACGAGCGGCGATCCGTCCTCCTCGAAAGCCATGCCGATCGTCGCGTTGATCTCGCACGTCTTCGCTTCAGCACCCTGTCCCAGAATGCCCCCGTAGGGAAAATACATGCGCCGTCCGGCCGGGGACAACATGTCCGCGACAGGACCCAGCGCCCGATTCAACTGCTCTGCCAATGCGTTCATGAGCGCATAGTATATCAAAAAACGGTTCACCTGGCGGACGGAAA
>CAZTHR010000294.1:0-2073 GCA_964613265.1 uncultured Lentisphaeraceae bacterium
ACCTTGCCCGCCTTCAGGCAGCGCGTGCAGATACGCTTGCGGCTGGTGTTGCCATTGCCGTCGGTCACGCGAACCGTATGGAGGTTGGGAAGGAAGCGGCGCTTCGAAATGCCGGTCGTGTGCAGACCGATACCGCCTTTGTACTTGGGCGAACCCTTACGGATGATTGAACGACCCGCCGACGGGTGTTTGCCGCAGATTTCACAAACTCTGGACATGATGTAGATCCTTTCTCTTCGAGATTACTTGTCTTCGCCAGGCTGCCATTCCTGGAACGCATCCGCGAACGCGGAACCGAAGCTGCTCGAATCGGCGCCCTTCGGCGAACTGCTCATCGAACCAGCCGCGCTCTCTTCGCCCAGCGACTCGGATTCGAGCGCCTTGATCTCGTCGTCGGACATGTTCATCGCACGAATCGACAGGCCGATGCGGCGTTCGCCACGGTCGACCTTGACGACGCGGGCTTCGACTTCATCGCCGACGTTGAGCACGTCGCGCACCTTCTCGACACGCTGGTCGGAGAGCTGCGAGATGTGGACGAGGCCATCCACGCCGTCTTCCAGCGCGACAAACGCGCCGAAGGAGGCGATCTTGGACACCTTGCCCTTGACGACCGAACCCACTGCGTAGCGCGTGGTGATCTCGGCCCACGGATCGGTCTGAGCCTGCTTGAGACCGAGAGAGATGCGCTGTTCCTTCGGGTTGACGTCGAGCACCACGGCTTCGACCTGCTGCCCCTTCTGGAGGCATTCCGACGGATGCTGCGGACGGCGCGTCCAGGAGATGTCCGTGACGTGGATCATGCCGTCGATGCCCTCTTCGAGTTCGACGAACGCGCCGTACGGCGTGAAGTTGCGAACCTTGCCCTTGACGCGGCTGCCGACCGGATAACGATCCTGCACCGTGTCCCAGGGGTTGACCTGCGTCTGGCGGATACCAAGCGCGATCTTCTGGCTCTCCGAATCGACGGAGAGAACGGCCACTTCGACCTCATCGCCGATGGCGAGCATGTCGCTCGCACGGGCAACACGCTTCGTCCAGCTGAATTCGCTGATGTGGACGAGACCTTCGATGCCAGGGGCGATTTCGACGAACGCGCCGTAGGCGGCGAGGTTCACGACCTTGCCCTTCACGCGGCTGCCGACGGGGAACTGCTCGGAAATCGTGTTCCACGGATTGTCCGTGGTCTGCTTGAGACCGAGGGAGATGCGCTCTTTGTCGCGATCCACGTCGAGCACCATGACGTCGAGTTCCTGGCCGACCGTCAGGAGTTCGCTCGGGTGCTTGATGCGGCCCCAGCTCATGTCCGTGATGTGGAGGAGGCCATCGATACCGTCGAGGTCGATGAACGCGCCGAAGTCCGTGATGTTCTTCACGCGACCCTTGCGCACTTCGCCCTTCTGGAGGGAATCGAGCAACTCCTGCTTCTTGGCGGCCATCGTGCCTTCGATCAACTCGCGGCGGCTGATGATGATGTTCTTGCGCTCGTTGGAGATCTTGATGACCTTGAAATCGTATTCCTGACCGATGTACGGCTTGAGGTCGCGCACCGGCGACACGTCCACCTGCGAACCAGGCAGGAACGCCTCGACACCGTCGATGTCCACGAGGAGGCCGCCACGCACGTCGGTACGAATCGTGCCATGGACGATGCAGCCTTCCGTGTACTGCTCCAGCACTTTCTGCCAACGGATCTGCTCGTCGGCGGCTTTCTTGGAAAGACGAACCATGCCCGTCTTGTCGTTCTCAAGTTCCAGCAACATCACCGAGAACTTGTCGCCCGGCTTGGCCGCGCCGTCCGCGAATTCTTCCAACGGGATGACGCCCTCGGACTTGTAGCCGATGTCCACGAAGACATCACTGCCCTTGACGGCAGAAATGGTTCCCTCGATGATGGAATAGGGCTTGAACTGGACGTCCTGCACCGCCGCCTGGCTAGCCAGGAATTCAGCAAAAGCGGCCGACTTCTCAGCAGGCGCGGTGGGTTTGCGAATAGCCATGAATTTGAATCTTTGTTGAGTTAATGAATGAACGCGGTTTTCTGCCGCGCCTTCCCCGTTTTTGGGCGAAGGA
>CAZTHR010000295.1:0-2053 GCA_964613265.1 uncultured Lentisphaeraceae bacterium
CTTGCGAATCACGGGCGAAAAAGTGTACACTCTCGCTTTCATCGATTTCAACAAAGGAAGATACACACGACATGACCACACCGACCTTCTCCCGTCCGCCACTCATCCTCGCCTCGGGTTCGCCCCGGCGACAGAAAATCCTCGCGCAACAGGGCCTCGCTTTCGAGGTACTGAAAACGGACGCGCCCGAAGTCTCCTTCCCGCACGATCCTGAACGCACCGTGATAACGAACGCCGCCGCCAAACTCGCCGCCGCCCGGACGCGCCCTGGCACATTGGACGCCGCCGTGTTAGCGGCCGACACGATCGTCTGGTTCGACGGTCGCATCTACGGCAAGCCCGCCGACCTCGCCGAAGCCGCCACATTTCTGCGCCAACTGAGCGGCCAGACCCACACCGTCTTCACGGGCGTCGCCTACGCCGCCGCGCACGACGCCGCCGTGCGGACGCTCTGCGTCCGTTCCAACGTAACATTCAAAAAACTGGACGAGGCCACCCTTTCGGATTACCTCGTCCGCGTCAATCCCATCGACCGCGCCGGCGCCTACGACATCGACATGAGCGGCACAATGCTCATCGCCGCCTACACGGGTTCCTGCGAGAACATCATGGGGCTGCCGCTTGAAGCGCTCCGCGCGTTCGGTCTAATCTGACCGAGGGAATGGCTCACGATCCCGGATGAACGGGACGCCCGCCCGCCGCGCAGAGCGGGCAGGACGCCGGCTCCCACGTCGTAGGCTGGATCTGAATGAGCGAGAACATCGGAATGTCGCCGAACGAAACCGCGCCCTTCGAGCGATCCACGAGAACGCCGACGGCGGCGACTTCCGCACCCGCCGCTTTCACGAGGTCGATCGTTTCCTGGACACGTCCGCCCTTCGTGACAACGTCCTCCGCCACCACGTAGCGCTCGCCCGGCTTGAGGGCAAAGCGGCGCATGGCCAATTGCGTAATCGGCTTGCCCGTAGCATCCACACCTTCGCCCTGCACTTTCTCGGCGAAGACGCACTTCGTATCAAGCGCCCGCGCGACTTCATGCCCCACGAGGATGCCGCCCACGGCTGGAGAAATCACGCCGTCGAGTTTCGCCAAATCGACGCCCGCCTTGATTTTCACCACGAGATCGTCACAGAGCCGCGCCGCGATGCGCGGATAACGCAACACGTTCGCGCACTGGAAATAACGGTCGGAATGGAGCTTGGAACGCAGCTCAAAATGTCCCGTCAACAACGCGCCGGTGTCCGTAAAAATTTTCAGAATTTCTTCTTCTGTCATCATGTGTTCGTTCCTCTCGTCGAATGTTAAATCAATGTGGATTAAAAAAGTCAGGGATTCGCGTTGCGCGTGAACACCACCACGGCACCGCCTTCGCGAGCCACGGACAACTTGATTTTGTCCGACCGCGAAACCGTCCGAGTGGATTCCGCCAGATCCGTCGCGTCTGTCGCCGCGTTCGGCCCGTCCACGTAGAACTTCGCCGTCCACGCCGACCCCTCCGGCAGGAACGTGAGCGGCAAATCGAACGACGCGCCCTTCACGCCGAGGATGGCGAGATAGAGGCGTCCGTCATACGTTTCACGCACGACGCCGTAGTAGTGCCCGAGCTTGCCGGCGAGCGGTAGCGTGTTGCGCCAAACCGTCGGCAGCGCGCGCAACGCCTCCAACCCCTTCGCGCCGCGATAGCGCACCGGCCAGTCGCAAAGCGTCATGAGCGGCGAATCGTAGGCGATGCAGAGCGCGAGCGCATGGGCGCGCGTACCGATTTCCTCCGCGCCGATCCGCCGCACGTCCGTCTCGTCTCCGTAGCGATGGCCCTTGCGGCTCTGCGCGACGAAGCGTTCGGAATGAACGTTGCCGAAACTGCCGGGCGTGTAGTCGCCCGGACCCAGCAGAAAGCGCGTGAACGGCAGCGTGGCCGTATGGACAGGCGTGATGTACGGGTAGAACTTCGTCATCTCGTTGCCGCGAATGCCCTCGCGGGTGATCTGGTTCGGCCACGTGCGGTTCATGCCCGTGGGCTTGTACGCGCCGTGGAAGTTGATCATCAGCTTGT
>CAZTHR010000296.1:0-2038 GCA_964613265.1 uncultured Lentisphaeraceae bacterium
CGACTACCTGATCGAAGTTCGCGCGCGCAACAGTTTCGGACGTTCTGGAAAGCCAATCACGGGTGTCTTCCATCGCGGCGTCTGATGTATTTTGAGGCTTGCCGTACAGGACGAAGAAGGGAACGAACATGAAGAGAAGTTGTCTGTTGGGAGGCCTGCTGCTGGCGGGCATTGGGTTTGCGGCGTCCGTGCCGCCGGTCGTGTCGGACGCCATGACGGGGCCGCGTCTGCGTGACGTGCGTCTCAAATCCGCGCCGGGGTGCAAGCTGGACGACTTCGCGCAGGCGCGGATGCGAAGTACGTTCGCCCAGCGCGAAATCTTCGGCGAGGCGCGGCGCGCGTTCGAGCGGCGCGACGACGATGCGCGGAAGGTCGACGGCAAGGCGCCGGGCGGCCTTTGGCGTGGCGAGTTCTGGGGCAAGCTGATGCTCGGCACGGCGCGGACGGCGGACTACCTGCAGGATCCCGCGTTGCTGACGTTTGTGAAGGATGAGTGCCATCGCCTGATGGCGTTGCAGGATGCGGACGGCTATCTGGGTTCGTACGCGGACAAGGAGCTTGTCGGCGTTCTGACGCCAGAACAGAAGAAGGCCGCCGCGAAGGCCTACGGCTGGAACACGGTCTGGAACATCTGGAACCGCAAGTACGCGATGTGGGGGATGCTCGCCGCCTACCAGGTGACGGGCGATCGGGCGATTCTCGATTCCGTTGTGCGACAGATGGATCAGTTGATCGGCATGATGCGCCGACTGAACCTGCCGCTCTTCGTGACGGGACAACCGGAGAAGGTCGGTCTGCCGTCGATGTCGATTCTCAAGCCGCTACTCGGACTCTACGCCGAAACGGGCGACGCGAAGTATCTCGCCTACGCGAAGGAGATTGTCGCGGACTGGGATCGGGACGACGGGGCGTGTCCAAACTTCTTCCGCAACGCGCAGAACGGGAAGGATCTTTGGACGTGGTATCCGGACGCCCAGCGCTGGGCGAAGACGTACGAGATGCTCAGCTGCCTGGACGGTCTGCTCGAATACTACCGCGTGACGGGCGACCGGCGTTCGCTGGATACGGTCGTCGCCATTCGCGACAACTTGTGGAAAAGCGAGGCCAATCCGTTCGGCGGTATCGGCTACTGCGACCAGTGCTACGGCGCGGCGCGGCGGATCAATGGCGTGAGCGAAGTGTGCGACGCGATCCATTGGATTCGTCTGAACGTCGATCTCTTCCTGATCACGGGCGAGAGCCGTTTTCTCGACACGGTGGAGGTCTGCTACTACAACAACTTCCTCGCCGGCGTCTATCGCGGCGGACAGTGGGGCGCGTTCGCCGTGCGTTCGCACGTGCGGCACCAGACGCAATGGCAGTGCGGCTGCGCCTACAACCATTGTTGCGTGAACAACGTCCCGCGCACGTTCATGGACATGGCCGCCACGACGGTTACGAAGAATCGGAAGGGCGTCTATCAGGTGAACTTCTACTCCGACGCGACGGTCGAGATGGATGGCGTCCGCTTCGAGATTTCCGGCGACTATCCGGTTGGCGACGTCGTGACGGTGCGCGTGTCGAAGAAAGATGCGCCGATTGCGTTCCGCAAGCCAGACGCCTGCCGGAAGATGGAGACGTCGTTCTGCGATGACGGCGGCACGCGCGTCTATACGGTCACGTTCGACATGCCGGCACGAATCGTGTCGCGTCCGTTGCCGCCGGATCCGCTGGCCGACGAGCCGTGGGGCTGGATTCGCGCGCGTTATGCGACGGATGGCAACAAGACGGTCAACCAGGACGTCAGCGCGAGTTTCCGGACGACGCCGGCGGCGATGGTCTGGCGCGGTCCGCTTCTTCTTGCGAAGGCGAAACGCGCGGGTGCGACGGCAAGTCAGATCGCTACGCCCGACACGGTGAACGGACGCGGATTCGACGTCAAGGCGACGCCACGGACGCGGGAAGGGGTCTGGGGCGCGTGGCGACTTGAGTTCACGAAGCCCGGCGAGCGCCCGTTCGTCGTTGACGCCTGTGACTTCCAAAGTGCGGCGGACGATCC
>CAZTHR010000297.1:0-2019 GCA_964613265.1 uncultured Lentisphaeraceae bacterium
ATCGAGATCCGTTCCGACTTCCGCATCCTCGCCCGGTACGTTGAGACGTTCTGAGTCTCTCGCATTCTTCTTTCAGCCGTTCTGCCAAAGGTCAGCCTTCTTCGGTTGGGATGGTTACTTCGAGCCGGTGAAACGCCCACACGGAAGGGGCGAAAAACGGTATAATGTCTGCGTTTGGAGAATGGACTCCAGACGGCAAGAAGGAGAACGAACATGTTGTCTGAATTTGTGAAGACGGCCGATTTCAAATCGGAAAAGCACGTACCGGTGATTGACTGCGCGGAAACGGTGAAAGCAGGCGAACCGTTCACGGTAACGGTGTCCGTGGGCAAGGAAATTCCTCATCCGAACACGCCGGTTCACCACATCGACTGGATTGCGCTCCATTTTGTGCCCGAAGGGTCGAAACTCTCGACGGAACTTGGCCGTTGCGCGTTCTCCGCGCATCAGACGGATCCGGCGACGCCGTTCCAGATTCAATCCGCGCCCGCCGTTACGCTGACGATTGCGATCAACAAGCCCGGTACGTTCTACGCCACCTCCTACTGCAACCTCCACGGGTTGTGGGCGTCTGAAAAATCCATCACGGTGGCGTAGCCCGTATGGGCGTGTTGCTACTCGTCCGTTGGAAGGTGGCAACGAAGTGGCGGGATCGCGCGTGTGACGGCCAACGTGAGCGTTCGAGCGGACGGCTGGGTGTAACGCGCGTGCATCCCGCCGCCCGCGTGTCCTGTGATGGCGTCCGTGACGTGGGGCGGAATTCCCGCTTCGTCCATTAGGGAGATGAACGTGGCGCGAAGCGAGTGGAAACTGGCGCGGGCGGATCCTTTTCTGAAAATGCCCGCCGCGCGGAACGCCGCCGTGATATATTTGGTCGGGCGGCGGCGCGCCGCGTCGGTGAACAGGTAGCCGCCCGTCGTTGGGTGCTGTCGTCGGCACTGGACGATGGTTCGTGCTTCGTGTACAAGCGGAATGAGAAGCCGCCGTTTCTTGCTGTTTCGGACTTTGTTGGGCTGGAGATGGAGAAAATCGCCCGTGGGCGCGATTTCGTCCAGTTCAAGTTCCGCGACGTCGGACAAGCGAAGCCCCGTGTAATAGCCCACGACTACCATGTCCGCGAAGTCGGCGGAGGAGGTCTGCGTCGCCCGCCCCGTGGCGGGTACAAGCAGGGCGGCATGGACGCGGCGGACTTCTTCGGTCGACAGTCGTCGGTAGAATTCGTGTGTTTTGCCGTTCGTGCAGGTTTCACTACAGACGCGGACCTCTTCGCGCCAGATGTCCGCATCAAGGCCGAGCGTGTTCCAGATACGGCGGTAAAAACGGATCATGCGGTGAGCGGACAGGTATTTCCGGCGCAAGGTGTCCGCGATGCGGCGGGCGTCGAGCATCGTCAGGTTTTCTGGCGCACGTGCCTGGGCGATGTCTTTGAGGACGTCGAGCCAGTGGCGGTAGGTGGTGCGGCTGGTGGGCGGGACGGGGATGCGAACGGCGTGCGTGAAGTCCGTCCAGAACGTCTGCCAGCCGAGCGCGGAACGGTGTTCGCGGCGTTGAAGCTGGAGGCGTGCGCGGTCGCCGAGTTTGACGAGGTGTTTTAGCCACGCCGTGGTCGTACCGTCGCCGGGTGGATTGAACTGCCGGGCGCGTTGCCGGGCCAGTCCGTAGTTATCCGTTTTTAGTGAAATCCATTTTTGCTTGCCGTGAATGCGCGAAACATAGTAGAACGTGCGCCCTTTTTGCTGAATCGAGCCGTAGGTTATTTTCATGGTCGTATCCTGTTGTGGCGGCACCGCGTCATGCGCAGTGCGCGGACGCGCATACTATCATAGTCGCATCAGTTTTTTTTTGTCACCGCGCCGTGTCGGATGCATACCATTCCATATGACTCTCAATATCAAACTTGTTCTGGTAGGCGTAGTTATCGCCGGCGCAATCGCCGGCGGGGTCTATTTTTCTTTTTCGGGCGGAGATGTCCCGCACGGGGACGCGACGGAAAACGCGGGACGCGGGGTGGAGAAGGGG
>CAZTHR010000298.1:0-2012 GCA_964613265.1 uncultured Lentisphaeraceae bacterium
ACGCAGTGGACGTGCGCCTTCTCGAACGCCTCGGAGTCCCAGCGGAACGTGCGCCACGCAAAGTCAATTTCCGCGTCCATCCGCTTCCAGAGGGGCGCAACCTGTTCGCCCTGCGTGATGGAGTTGGTGGAGACGAATGCGCAACGCGCGGCCGTCCCGCGCACGAGGTCGTTCGCCTTCGCGTACCAGCACGCCACGTAGTCGAGATCCTTGTAGTCGAAGAAGCGAGATATGTCATCCTGCTGTTCGCGGCTCTTGCCCGTGCGCCCCACGAACGGTGGGTTGCCCATGATGTAGTCCGTCTTCGGCCAGTCTACGCGGAGGGCGTTGCCTTCGACGATGCCGCCGAAGTCGCGGAGGGGGAGGTAGTCCGGTTCGCGGTGGAGGATCTCGGACGTTTCGCGGAGCGTCTGCGCCTCGGCGATCCAGAGCGCGGTCTTCGCGACGGCGACGGCGAAGTCGTTGATTTCGATGCCGTGGAACTGCGCGAGGGAGACCTTCACCGTCGTGCCGAGATCCAGTTCGCCCTGCCCGTTCTGGAGGGCGGCGACGAGGCGGTTCTCCAAGCGGCGGAGGCAGACGTACGTTTCCGTGAGGAAGTTGCCGCTGCCGCAGGCCGGGTCGAGGAACGTGAGGGAGGCCATCTCGGCCTGGAGGGCGAGCAGGTCGCGCCGCTTCGGCGGAACGCCGCCGGCGCAGAGGGCGTCCACGCGGCGGGCGAGAGCGTCGAGGAAGAGCGGGCCGATGACCTTGTGGATGTTCTCGACGGAGGTGTAGACCATGCCGCCCGCGCGGCGCGTAGCGGGGTTGAGGGTCGATTCGAAGAGCGCACCGAAGATGGTGGGCGTGATGTCGCGCCAGTCGAAGCGCGTCGCGCCGAGGAGGAGGCCGCGCACGTTCTCGCCGAGCGGCGGCACGTCGTCGTCCCCGGCGGCGCGAAAGAGGCCGCCGTTCACGTAGGGGAACGCGGCGAGTTCGGGTTCGAGGTAGGGGCTGCGGCGTTCGGGGGGCGTGTCGAGCGTCTCGAAGAGGCGCACGAGACGTTCGCGCAGGAACGGCGCGGGCGTCGCCTCCACGAGACGGCGCAGACAGTCCTTCGGGAAGACGCCCGCGTCCTCCGCGTAGAGGCAGAAGACGAGGCGGACGCAGAGGCGGTTCAGCGCGGCGGGGGCGTCCGCGCCCGGCGCATCGGACGCAAGACCGAAGGCGGCGAGCAGCGCGTCGTGGATTTCGCCGACGATGCGGCCGGCCTGGACGGAGATCTCCAGTTCGCGGTCAACGGCGCGCGCCGACGGATCGGCAAGGAACGCGAGGCGGTGGACTTCCTTCGGCAGGTCGGCGAGGCGGATGCGCAGGGGCGGCGCGAGGGGCTTGGCGCGGTCGTGGACGCGGAACTCGTCGAAGTTGCACGTGACGATCCAGCGGGCCTTTTCGCCGTAGGGGCGGGCGTTGTCGTATTCGCACGCCTGGTCGTAGGGCGTCATGCCGTTGTGGCCGGGCTGGGGCGCGGCGAGATCCACGCCGCGCGACTTGTGCTCGACGAGGACGCGCGTTCCCGGAATCCAGGCGTCGAGGAACTTCGTCGTCCCCGCCATCGGGACGGGGACCTGGTACTGGACGCAGGAGGCGACGTCCTCCACGCCCAGCACGTCATGGAGGAGGGCGTTCCAGAACTGCTGGTCTTCGCCCTTCTCGCTGCCGCGCCGGAACGTCCAGTGTTCCACGAACGCCCGCGCCGCCTGTCTCTTTGCCGTGTCCGCTTTCATGGTCAAATTATACCAAATCGGAAGTGTGCGGAAGTAACCGTTCAACGCTCCTGTTTGGCATCTGAACGCGCATGGCGGCGCATGGTGGCGGGGAAGAGGCGGCGCACCGGACGCAGGAGGCCGAAGAGGTTGGAGACGAGGCGGAGCGAATCATGCCGCACCGCCGTCTTCGGGGCGTACGTCGCCGAGAAATCCGTCCCGGCGCGAAAACGAAGTCCCCGTTCGACGGACGGCGCGGCGACCCAC
>CAZTHR010000299.1:0-1994 GCA_964613265.1 uncultured Lentisphaeraceae bacterium
GGAATCGTCTGCGGCGGTACGCTTGATGTCGCGCCGGGCGGAATGTCCCCACATGAGGCGCTGGCGAAGATCCGCGCCGCAAAGCAGAATGGGAATCGCGAGGCCTGGACGGTCAGGGTGAAAGCAGGGATTCACGTCCTACCGCAGACGCTCGTCTTCACGCCCGCCGATTCAGGGACGCCGGACGCGCCCGTGACGTGGGTGGGCGAAAACGGCGCCGTCTTGTCCGGCGGCCGCGCAATCCGCGACTGGCGCGACGACGGCGGTGGCGTGTGGTCCGCCCCCGTGCCCAAAACGCCGTCCGGCGAACCGGCCTACTTCGAGCAGCTCTGGGTGGACGGCCGCCGTGCGGATCGTGCGCGTCTTCCGAACGTCGGCTATTTCAACGTCCGCAAGCCCGGCATCGCCGCCGTGACGAACGGGACGTCCGTGTCGTACCGCGAGACGGTGACGTTGACGAACGCCGCCGCGTCGACGCTTGCCGCCGTACCGGCAGACGAACGGCCCTACGCGCAGATGTGCATCGTCCACAAGTGGAGCTTTGCGCGGCGCGTGCTGCGTGGCGTCGCGCCGTCGGCGGAGGGGTTTGAGGTGGCGACGTCTTCGCCACGCGGACAACCCGGATGGCAGAAATGGAACGAACATGAAACGCTCGTCCACTTCGAGAACGTGCGCAGTGCGTTCGACGCGCCGGGCGAATGGTTCTACGACGCAAAGGCGGGACGTGTTCTCTACCGTCCGCGTCCGGGCGAGGACATGGCGCGCGTTCTGGTCGTCGCGCCCAGTTCCAAGGTCAGCCGTCTCGTTGCGTTCAAGGGCGAGCCGGACAAGGGCGCGTACGTGCACGACGTCCGTTTCGAGAACCTTGAGTTTGCGTACAGCGACGCGCCGGCGGACGCGAACGGCCCGACTGAAAGCTGGCAGCACCAGGCGGCGAGCGGGTTCGACGGCGCGGTGACGGCGGAGGGCGTACAGCGTCTGGCGTGGTCGAACTGCCGTTTCCGCCACACGGGCAACTACGCACTTCGCTTCAACGACGGATGCACGTCCAACAGAATCGAAGGATGCCTGCTGGAAGACCTCGGCGCCGGCGGCGTGTGGATGGGCGCCCGGCAGGGATACGTCGCGAAGGGCGAACAGCTGACGCGCCGCGTCATCAGGAACCTGGCGCCGCGTTCAACGGCGTTCAACGTGATCGAGAACTGCACGATCCGCAACGGCGGGTGTTTCAACCCGGAGGGGACGGGCGTCGCGTACACGCACGTTTCCGACTCGAAGGTCGTGCACTGCGACATCCACGACATGTTCTACACGGGCGTATCCGTCGGCTGGACATGGGGTTTCGCGGGGAGCGTCGCCCAGCGCAACGAGGTCGCGTTCAACCGGATCTACGACCTGGGCAAGGGCGTGATGAGCGACATGGGCGGCGTCTACACGCTCGGCACGAGCTTTGGCACGAAAGTGCACGACAACGTCATCCACGACGTGTGGTCGTACTCCTACGGCGGTTGGGCGCTCTACACGGACGAAGGCAGCGAAGGCGTGACGATGGAGCGCAATCTCTGCTGGAATACGACGGACGGCGGTTTCCACCAACACTACGGCACAGGCTGCGTGATTCGCAACAACATCTTCGCCTGGAACCGCAAACTCGGCGCCGTGCGCATGGCGCGGCAGGTCGTGCAGGGCGTGCCGTGCACGCTGCACTTCGTGAACAACATCGTCGTCGTGCGCGAAGGCCCGCTCGTCGGACTTGGTCCGCGTGGCGTGGGCGGCGTATGGGCGAACAACCTCTGGTACGACTATTCGGGACGGCCGACGCTGGACGGACTCGACTGGACGGCGTGGGCGGCGAGCGGCAAGGAGACGGGTGGCGTCTACGCCGATCCGCAGTTCGTCGACGCGAACGGAAACGACTTCCGCCTTCGGCCGTCCTCGCCTGCGTTCGCAACGGGCTTCAAGGCGTGGGACTGGTCGAAAGCCGGCATCGTTTC
>CAZTHR010000300.1:0-1991 GCA_964613265.1 uncultured Lentisphaeraceae bacterium
TTGTCTTGCCGAACGAACAAGGGAGCATTGTCATGAACAAGTTGCGTTTCGTTTGTTTTGTGGTTTGCGTTTTCGTCTGCTTCGCGGCGGTCGCCGCGTCGCGCTTTTATACCGCCGACTTTGTGTCGGGCGCGGTTCCGGCCGGATGGGCGGCTGGAGAGAGCGTCTACAGCCGGTCTCTGTCGAACGAGGTATTGTCCGTGGAGATCTGGTCGGACGGTGAAGAGGTGTCGGTTCACGCAGGGACGAATGTGGCGGCCGCAACTGAAATTGGGCGGGTGTTTGCGCCATCAACAAACGCCGTGTTCCGTTTGCCGCAGACTGCCAACTGCCGTTTCGTGACGGTCTCCTCCGCACACGCGCGGAGATGCGTGCTGGAAACGGTTGACACGCGCATCGCCTCGCCGACGAACCTTGTTTTGTCGGACGTCACGGAATCTTCGTTCGCGCTGTCATGGGACGCGGTCGCGGACGCGCACGGTTATTGTGTGCAGGTGTCCACGAACGCATTGATGGGCCATTCGGAAGGATCGATTCTCTGGCGGGAGACGTTCGCCGGCATCGAGACGAACGCGACTTACTCGTCCTCGAAAGGCTTTGACATCGAGGCGTTCCGTGCGCGGGTCGACACGAAGGATACGGCGTGGGACGGCAATCTGCTCTTTCCGTACGACCATGGAAACGGTGTCGTCCGTGTCGGCAATAGTAGCAATCCCGGTTGGCTGTCTACGCCGCCGTCGCAAGTCACCGGCGAGAACGTGACGCTCCACTTTCGAGCCTGGCGGGTCGACACGGGCGCGACCGCGACCAACCGTGCGAGCAAACCGGCCTGGTACGATGTCGCCCACGTCTCTGGCACGACCACGAATCGGCGGACGTCCGTCTGTCTGACGACCGCGCCGTCGAACGTTGTCGTTGCGTTGCCAAACTGGACGTCCGGCGACCGCGTTGTCTTCCATTCGTCCACGAACAAATCCGCCTGCCGTCTGGCCATCGACGAAATTTCGCTTCGGACGGGCTATGCCGAAGGGACGTGGACGCCCGTCGTCTGCGATTCAAAAGTTGTCACGGGCACGTCGGTTGTCTTCGACAATCTGCCGACGACGGCCGTGTCCGTGTCGGTGACGGCTCGCGCCGCGACAGAGGTCGACGACTCGCCGGCGGCGACATACACGCTCGACCTTGCGCATCCGCCGCCATCGGTTGCGCTCACGGCCTGTCCGCTCGACGGTATACCGTACACTCAGACGTTCGACTGTCTGACGAACATCACGAAGAAATTGGATTGGCGGAACTGCCGGACGGTTCCCTACTGGCAGGCCTGGCTGGACTACGGCGAGGGCGATGTCGAGGCCGTATCCGAAATCAACCAAAACGCCGGCAAGATAACGACCAGTGGCCTGTACGCCTGGCACGACGCAGCCGCGACCGTATCGTCCTATGCGCTGGGATCGTTGGCAAGTGGCGATCACGGATTTGTCTTCGGACTGGCTTTCCAAAATGCGCAGGAGGTTGCCCTCACGTCCATTTCCGTTACGTTCACGGCGAAGCAGCTCAATTTCAGGTCGGGTGTGAAGACGATTCCGTTTGAATATCTCGTGACGAACGAACTCGTATCGGTGGCGGCGCCGGGCGACTGGAAAGCGGTGGATACGGCCGCGTTCACGACGGTTGCGTCGAATCCGGCAGATACGGATTCGACGATGCCTCGGGCGGAGACGAAAACGGCGGCGGTGTCCGATGCCGTACCGATGGGTGGATATCTGCTGATTCGCTGGACGGATTGTAAGAAATCGTCGAGCTGCCCTTTCGCCGTGGACGACGTATCTGTATCATACGAGTCCGCGCTCCGTCCCACGGTGCTGCTTCTCCGCTGAAACGTCGCATCACCCCTGTGCGCTGCATACGGCATTCCGCCGGTCGATACGGGGTGGTCGATGCCGTCGGAATGTCTCCTGACGGCCGTCTCGTCCTACTTGATTTTATCAGTT
>CAZTHR010000301.1:0-1991 GCA_964613265.1 uncultured Lentisphaeraceae bacterium
AAATTGGATCGTCCGCTCGTCGTGTTCGACATTGAATCGACGGGGCTGAACCCGCGGCTGGATCGCATTGTCGAACTGGCCGCCATTCGCGTCATGCCCGACGGCACGGAGACGGAGAAATCTTGGCTCTTGAATCCTGGTGTACCGATTCCGCCGGAGACGACGGCCATTCACGGCATTTCGGATGATCTCGTCAAGAATTGTCCAACGTTCGCCGAGGTGGCGGATCAGATCGAGACGTTCTTTTACGGGTGCGACGTGTCGGGTTTCAACAGCGACCGCTTCGACGTGCCGTGTCTGGAAGCCGAATTTGAACGTGCGGGTCGCGTGTTCGATCCCGGCAGCAAGCGGCGTCATGTGGACGTCCAACGCATCTACCACAAGATGGAACCACGCGACTTGACGGCGGCCGTTCATTTCTACTGCGGGCGCGACCATGCCGGTGCACATGGCGCCGAGGCCGACGCGCGTGCGACGCTGGACGTGTTGAAAGCCCAGCTGGCGAAGTATCCCGACTTGCCGAAGACGACGGCGGAGATGGATCTCTATCTCGTGCCGGTCGATCCCCTGAATGCGGATCGGCAGGGACTGTTTCGCTGGATCAACGGCGAACTCTGCGTCAACTTCGGTCAGAAAAAGGGCGAGAAACTGAAAGACCTCTTTGTCCATGGGCAGAAGTGGCTCAAATGGTTCGTCAACGGGAATTTCGCGCCCGACGCACGCGCTATCGTGCGGAATCTGCTGGAGAAGGGCGTGTTGCCGCCGCTGCCGGATGTTCTGAAGAATTGCAAACAGTAGCGAATCGCGGTATAATAAACGGACAATCTTGAACGAAGTTGGTTTTTGGATATGACACTCGAAGAACTTGAACAGGGCAAGGCCGCGTCGCTCGCGGAAATCGCGGCCGCTACCGACACGGCCGACATTGAACGTCTGCGCGTCAAATACGTGGGACGCAACGGATCGATTCCCGCGCTCATCAAGGGACTGAAGGACGTGCCGAAAGAAGATCGTCCGGCGTTCGGCAAGGCCGTGCAGGCCTGGCGGGCCGAGGTTGAGGCCGCGTTGTCCGCGAAAGGCGCCGGGGCGCGCCCGACGGGGCCCGCCGAGCGCGTGGATGCCACGTTGCCCGGTCGCTGGCCGTCCTTGGGCGTGGAGCATCCGCTCAGCCGCGTGATTGCCGATGCCGCGCGGATCTTCGGCAAGTTGGGCTTCACGGTGGCCGACGGCCCGGACATCGAAAACCCGTTCAACAATTTCACGGCGCTCAACACGCCGCCGCACCATCCGTCGCAGGATCGCAGCGACACGTTTTGGCTGACGGACGATTCGCTTCTCCGCACTCAGACTTCGCCCGTCCAGATCCGCACGATGCTTGCGGCGAAGCAGCCGCCCGTGCGCGTAATCTGCCCCGGCCGTACGTATCGGCGCGACACGACGGATGCCACGCATTCGGCCAACTTCCACCAGATTGAAGGGTTGTACGTGGACACGAAGCCGGTCTCGCTGGCCGACCTCAAGAGTGTGCTCGCCTATTTCGCGGGTGAGATGATGGGCAACGGCGCAGGCGTTCGTTTCCGTCCCCATTTCTTCCCGTTCACCGAGCCGAGCGTGGAGGTCGACTTCGCGTGCCATGTTTGCAAGGGCAAGGGCTGCAACGTCTGCAAGCAGAGCGGCTGGATTGAAATCGCCGGCGCGGGCATGGTCGATCCGCGCGTGTTCAAGCACGTCGGCTGGGATCCGGCCACGGTCAGCGGCTATGCGTTCGGCTTCGGCGTGGAGCGCATCGCGATGATCAAGTACGGTATTCCCGACATCCGTTGGCTGTACGAAAACGATCTGCGTTTCCTTTCGCAGCTCGCCTGACGTGGCCGTCTTCCAAGTGCGGCCATGCTGCTCGCTCTGTCCGTTCTGCCAATCGTCGCGCTGGCGGTCGCGTTGGCCGTCTTCAAGGTAAAGGCCCACGTCGCTACGTGCGGCGCGGCCGTCTT
>CAZTHR010000302.1:0-1978 GCA_964613265.1 uncultured Lentisphaeraceae bacterium
AAGCCCTCGCCTCTAACGATCCTGCATCACGAAGACGAGTTCACCGCCACGGACGAGATCGGCATGGCGGACACGCCAGTCGGCGAGTTCGCGCCCATTAAGCAGGACACATTTCACGCGCCAGCGATCGGGCGCATAGTTGTGCACGACGATTCGCAACGTCGCCGGCGAATACGGCGCACCAAATCGCAGCGTGGCGCCCTTCACAAGCGGCGAACCGAGTTCGTATTCCCCGCTTGCCGGGTCGAGCGGATAGAAGCCGAGCGCCGAGAAGATGTACCATGCGCTCATCTGCCCGCAATCCTCGTTGCCGTCAAAGCCCTTACGATTTGTCGAATAGCAGCGCGTCAGGATTTCACGGACGCGACGTTGCGTTTTTTCAGGATGGCCGAAACGGTTGTAGAGATACGCACAATGATGGCTCGTTTCGTTTCCGTGAATCGACCCGTTGCCACGCCCGTCCGGTTTGAAGAAAAGCGTATCGAAAAAGGCGTCCAACCGCCGCGTTGCAACGTCCTTCCCGCCCAAAAGCGCCGCCAATCCCTCCGGATCGTGTGGTACGGCCCACAGCCCCGTTTCGGGCTGTTGTTCGCAGTAATCGCCGTAGGGCGGCTTCAGATTCTTGCGCGGGACAAACGAACCGTCCGCGCGACGCGGCAGGAAAAGCCCCTCGGCGGCGCACCAAAGATTCGTATAGGCGCGATTCCGGTCTGCCAGCGAAAAATCTTGTGTCCGCGAGACGGATTCCGCCGTCTCGTCGCAGGCGACGTAGCCACGCCGAAGGTAGCTCGTCAACCCCGCGCGCGTCTCCGGGTAGGCACCATAGGCTTCTCGGTCGTGCCAGCGCCGCGTGGTGTCGAACTTCTGCGGCACCGTCCGGTTCTTCGTGATGGCCGCACGGGCCAGCGCATGATCAAACCCGACGAAGCCCTTTACCATCGCCTCCTCCAATACGATTTCTGCCGGTGCGCCAACCATGATGCCCGTGTAGCCGGGGTTCGGCCATTTCGGCAACCAGCCACCCTCGCGGTAGGCAGAGCATAGCGACTGCATCATCCCGTCCACGTGGTCAGGCGCAATGAGCGTCAACCAAGGATGCTCCGCCCGATAGGTGTCCCAGAGCGAATAGCACGTGTAGGCGACGCCCTCGTGTACGCGGTCGTCGAAGGCCGAATAATAACGCCCACCTTCGTCGATTTGCCGTGGATAGAGGAGCGCGTGATAGAGCCCCGTGTAGAAGATTGTTTTCACGTCGTCTGTGGCGTCGATTTGGACACGGTCGAAGAATCTCGTCCATGCGGCCTTCGTCTCGTCCACGACCGTCTCGAAACGCTTCTCGCCGATCTCCGCCGCAAGGTTCGCCCGCGCCTGTTCCAGCGAGATGAGCGAGACGCCGACCTGGAGGCCGCCCGACACGCGACGGACACACCGCCAGCCTCGGAAATTCGGCAGCTCCGCGCCAAGATTCGCATCGTCGCGATTCGACGAGAACCCGTCCAGAAGCCGTACGTCGCGAAGGTCGCCACGCAACCACGCGGCGTGTGCCGTTGCCGTGAATTCATAGGTCCGGCCACCGGCGACGACACGGGCGTGGAACGGCGTGTAAACCGCCCGTTCAATCCGACGCGGCTCAATTGGAATGCGCACCTCGCCCCAGTCGCCCATCCAAATTGCGGGCTGGCGCGTGAGGATGAAACCCAGCAAGGTATCGTCCGCACTATTGAAGGATAACTGTCCGACGCGGTTGAGCCGCGTCATCGGCACGAAATGGAAACTGCCAAACGGCACGCCAACCGCTGGCATCATCCCGCCATACTCCGAACCGGCACCCTCGGTGCCGATTAAGGGATCGATGCAGTCCAGCGCGTTTTTCGCCACCGCCACATGTGCCATCGACATCGCCGCCAACACGACAGAAAAAAGTCTCGTAGTCATGCGTCCGATTATGGCATATTTCAGATTCGGGTGCAAGACTTCC
>CAZTHR010000303.1:0-1957 GCA_964613265.1 uncultured Lentisphaeraceae bacterium
GTTCATGAGTGTTCCCTTCCACGGACGAATGTGGTATCATAAAGGAATTATGAAAAAGTTCTTAAAGGGACAGTCCGTCTGGACCGCGTTGGGATGCCTGGCGTTGGTTGTCGTGTTCACTACGGGAGCCGCCTCGAAATCGGCGCAGCCCGTCGAGCCGGTCTACGTGTCGCCGGAGTTCGTGGCGGCGGCGCCGGACGGCTCGGGCGTCTATGCGACGGCTGCGACGGCGCACCGCGTCGTGCAATTGGCAACGGATGGGCGCGTCGTGCGCCAGTGGGACGTGGCGCCGCAGGGCGCGAACGCCTCTGTCAATCCGACGGGGCTTGCCGTCACGAGGGATGCCGTCTACGTGACGTGTGGCGTTGCCTCGGGCGAACTCCGGAAATTTGCGCTAGACGGCACGTTGTTGGGCGTTGCGTCTGTCGGTCATTCGCCCTGCGCACCGGTCGTTTCCGCAGATGGGGCGTCCGTGTTTGTGATGAACCGTTTTCTGGCGAAGGTCAGTATCGTGGACGTCGCCTCGATGAAGGTGACGGGTGTGGTGAATGTGTTGCGTGAGCCGTTCGCAGGGGCGTTGGGCGCGGGCGGGAAGTTGCTCTTCGTCGCGAACCTGTTGCCGTTCTGCGCGGCGACGAACGACGTCGTGGCGGCGTGTGTGAGCGTGGTTGATACGGCGACCCGCGCCGTGCGGCACGTGATGCTGCCGAACGGATCCACGGGCGTACGCGGCGTGGGCGCGTCGCCGGACGGGAAGTCGATCTACGTTACGCACACGATGGGACGTTACCAGTTGCCCACGACGCAGTTGGAACGTGGTTGGATGAACACGGCGGCGCTGTCCGTCTTCGATGGCGTCACAGGCGCCTACGTGAACACGGTGCTGCTCGACGACGTGGATCGCGGCGCCGCCAACCCGTGGGGCGTGGCGGTGACGGCGGACGGCCGGACGATTGTCGTGGCCCACGCCGGCACGTGCGAACTGTCGGTTATCGACCGCGCGGCGCTCCATGCGCGGCTGGACAAGGCGGCGAAGGGCGAGAGTGCGAGCGGCATCGTCAAGAGCGCCGAGGACGTGCCGAATGATTTGGCGTTTCTCGTGTCGATTCGTCGGCGGACGCTTGTGGGCGGGGACGGTCCGCGTGGCGTGGTGACGCTTGGGCGCACGGCGTTTACGGCTCTCTATTTCGCTGATGCGGTCTCCCGTGTGGAACTGGACGATGCGTCTACGCCGGCCCGCGTCTTCCCCGTGGGGCCGACGCGCGACCTCGCGGCGGATCGCGCTCGGCGCGGCGAGATGCTGTTCAATGACGGTTCGATGTGTTTTCAGCAGTGGCAGAGCTGCGCCAGCTGCCATCCGGACGGCCGTGTGGACGCGCTGAACTGGGATTTGCTGAACGACGGCATGGGTAATCCGAAACAGACGAAGAGCGAACTCTACGTGCAGTGGACGCCGCCGACGATGGTTACGGGCATTCGACCGGACATGCACGCCTGCAACCGCGCCGGTCTTGTGCACATCCAGTTCGTGACGCGCCCGGAGGAGGATGTGAACTGCTTTGACGCCTATGTGACGTCCATGAAGCCCGTGCCAAGTCCCTATCTGGTGGACGGCCGCCTCTCCGAACGCGCCCAGCGCGGCGAAGCGCTTTTCCGCCAGGCGAAATGTGCGGAATGCCACACGTACGAGTCGAAAGGGTCGAACGGCGAACACCTTTGGACGGACGGGAAGCTCTACGACGTGGGGCTTGGCGTGGACACGGAAGAAGGGCGGAAGTTTGACACGCCGACGTTGCGCGAGGTTTGGCGGACGGCGCCGTACCTCTACGACGGCCGTGCGTTGACGATGGAAGAGGTGTTGACCACGTGCAATCCGAACGACACGCACGGCGAGACGAAGAAGTTGACGCCCGAACAAATCAAGGATCTGGCCGAATTCGTCCTCTCGCTCTGACCG
>CAZTHR010000304.1:0-1954 GCA_964613265.1 uncultured Lentisphaeraceae bacterium
GTCCAGAAACACGCGGAAAATCTCGGCGAACGCGGCCCGCCCCCGACGGGTGGAGAGTTGGATGTACGCCCCAAACGGAATGTGCCGCCAGACGACAGAAGAACCGAGTGGCGATTCTTCCATCCCTTCGCATTCCCGGTCGTTCCGCAAGTCGACTTCCCAGAAACGGTTCAGTTATCGGACGGGAGGCGGACGCGATCGCAATTCTTCAAGATGAAACGCGGCTTGCCCCAGCCCTTGTAATGGTCGTTCACACGAATCTCGTTGTCGTCCGCGAACACAAGGTCGTCCGTCGAAATCGCATAGACGACCGGCACGTCGAAGGTCTCGAACACGTTCTTCTCGATTCGGAAATTGCGATGGTAGTGGCGCTTCTGCCGTTCGGGTTCACGAATCATCGGCCAGGACGAAATGACGCCGTCGCAGAATTGAAAACGGCTCGTCAAGCAATCGCGGAAGACGTTCCCCTTCACCAGCACGTCCGTGCACGCGCCGGATTCATACCAACCCTGCGCGTCCCCCGCGAAAAGGATGGCCGAACCGGAAACATGATCGAACACGTTGTCTTCCACCACGACGCGCTTTGGCGTGGTGAACAACGCACCCCGCGCCCGGTTGTTGCGGACGATGTTCCCCTTGAACAGAACGGACGGCTGATAGTCGGCATTTTCCACCGCATCGCCCACGACGCAATCCGCCGGCAGATCCTGCGCCAACGTGAGCGAAATCTCGCGTTCGTCATGCGTCGCCACGGCGACGACTTTCGTCTCCGCCCCCGTTTCAAGCGTCTTGCCGCGAATGAACCGCAGCGTATCGCCGACATTGAACACGCCAAAGCCAATCGCCTGTTGGTGCATGTATCGGCAACGAATGCGACGTGCGCCTTCGATCGCCACAATGCCGAGGCACGTCGAATGGACATTGATGGCGTCATCCATCATCGTCTCGAACAGGCAGTTCTCGACCACGACGGCACCCTTGACGTTCGAGAAGTGCGAAGCGTCCGCGTGCAGCGTCGTCACCCGTCCCGATCCCGGCGGCGGAAACACGCCCGACGTGCGGTCGAGCGCCCGCCCCGTGCCGCGCCACGTGAAATTCTCGCTCATCTGGACAATCACGCCCATCCCCCACGCCGTGTGGAACGCAACATCCTCGAACACAGTGTCGGTCGCACGGTAGACGACACATGCAGGATACGGACGTCGATCCGGCCGGATTGCCACGACGTCCCCCACGCGCGCGCCCGCGCCACGTTTCGAGAAATCGTAGCCGCAAACGATCTGCCCGTCCGCCGTCTCGTCCCATGCGCCATGATACCAGATGTCCTCCGTTCGTTCGACAATCTCATGCGTATCACCGCGAAAGACCATGCAGGAACTGATACCCGACTTCCAGCCCTCGCCCCAAACGACAATCCGCCCGTTTTCAACCGCACAGGGGAAGACGGATCGGTCAACCGTCCCCAACGTCTTGCCGTCCTTGAAACCGGTGATTTTCATTTCCGTGATGAACGGCCGAGACCAATCGAAACGCAGATTCTCGAACCGCACGTTCTTTGAATCAATAAGCGCCGCACCAATCGTCGCGCCGTGGAACATCAGCGTCGCGCCATGGCCCTTCACGACGAGATTCGTCACGCCCACGACCGGCACGTTCACGGCATGGGACGGCGACTGGTCGTGGTTCGAGATGTAAAAGGACATCTGCCGCGCCGTACCGGCGGGGAAATGGTAGACGCCTTTTTCAAGGACGATCGTACCGCCCCCGGCGTTCTTGACTTGCGTCAGCGCCGCGTCGAACGCACGGGACACATCGGCCCCCGGCGCGATTGAAACCGTACAGTCCGTTGTCGCACAAACGCTGCCGACGCCAACGACAATCAAGCAGCCCGCCAAAAGTTTTCGCATGTTCATGTTCCTTATTCTAGCAAATGTAAGGCATCGACTGGATCACG
>CAZTHR010000305.1:0-1952 GCA_964613265.1 uncultured Lentisphaeraceae bacterium
ATTTAGTATAATGGTCGCAATGAACGCCGACACCATCCTTGTCGTTGAAGACGACGCCGCCATTCGCCGCGTCGTTGTTTTGGCCTTGAAAACGGCCGGTTACGCCCACGTCCTTGAAGCCGACACCGGTACGGCAGGCCTTGCGTGCGCCATACATGAACGTCCCCGCCTCGTCCTGCTCGATGTCTTACTGCCTGGTTTGGACGGACTTGAAGTCTGCCGCCAACTCCGCGCCCATCCCGACACCGCGCACACGCCCGTCATCATGTTGACCGCCAAAAGCGAGGAGCAGGATGTCGTGTCGGGGCTCGACGCCGGCGCGACCGACTACGTGACAAAGCCCTTCTCGAAGAACATCCTCCTCGCCCGCGTCCGCGCCGCTCTGCGCCGCCCAGATGAAGAACGCCCGTTGCCACACCTCTCGCTCGACGGTCTCGGCATCGACAATGACGCGCACACCGTCACGCTCAATGGCGTTCCCCTTTCGCTCACGCTCAGCGAATACCGCATTCTCGAACTGCTCGTCGCCAACCACAACCGCGTTTTCACCCGCGCCCACATCATCGACCGCATCTCGGACGAACAGAAGGTCGTCACCGACCGGACGGTCGACGTTCAGATGGTCAATCTGCGCCGTAAACTCGGCACCTGGGCGCAGCACGTGGAGACGATTCGCGGCGTCGGCTACCGCATCTGCTAGCCCTGCCACCCGCCCCAACTATGAAACACCTCGTCAACAGCTGGACGCTGGCCGTGGCCGCCCTCGCCGGCCTCGCCGTGTTCGGCGCCGTCCTCCTCCTCCAAACGGCCAGCTTCCACCGCGCCGTCATCGCGCTCGCGGAATCCGACATCCGCGAAAAAACTGAACTGGCGGCCGAAGTCCTGTCCGACGCTTTTCGGACGAACGACACGAACGCCCTTCACCGATTCGGCGACACGCGCCGCCGCGAAGGTATCCGCGTCACCGTCGTCGAGCAGGACGGCACCGTCGTCTATGACACGGAAACCGCCACGGCCAATCACGCCGCACGTGAAGAAATCCGACAGGCGTTCACAGGGGAATCGGGCTTCGCCCTCCGCCGTTCCGCCACGCTCGGCGTCTACCAGCTCTACGGCGCCCGGCGCGTGGGCAACCGCGTCGTCCGCTTGGCCGTTCCCTACGCGGGCGTGCTCGCGCCTCTTCGCCTGGCCCGCAACGGGTTCATCCTGGCGGGCGTCGTCGGTGCCGGCGCCGTGCTATTGATCTTCTTCTTTTCGCGCCGCCTCACAAGCCGCCTCGCCGAACAGACGCGCGCACTCGCCTCGGCCCAGGCGAACGAGGCGTTCCGCCGCGATTTCACAGCCAACGTGTCGCATGAACTGAAAACGCCGCTCACGGCGATTCTCGGCGCGGCAGAGATGGCCGGCGACGGTACGGGGCTGTCGGATGAGGAACGGATGGAACTGATGGGCATCATCCAAGAACAATGCGGCCGTCTGAACGCGCTCGTGAAGGACGTTCTCTCGCTCGCCCAAATCGAACGCGATGCGGAGGAGGCCCGCACGTCGTTCGTCCCCGTGCCGATGGATCGCGTCGTCGAAGCCGCGTTCGCCGTCGAAACACCTCGCGCCGAACGTTCCGGTACCGAACTGCGTCTCGTCCGCAACGACCACACCCACGTTTTCGGCGACCCCCATCTACTTGAACAAGTCGTTGTCAATTTCGTCGAGAACGCTTTACGCTATTCGGGGTCTGACCGAATCGAAATCGCGTCCACCGTCCACGGCCGCCATCTTGTGCTCACGGTCACGGACTTCGGGATCGGCATTCCGTCCGAACACCTCGCCCATCTCTTCGAGCGTTTCTACCGTGTCGACAAGGCCCGCAGTCGTTCGCTCGGCGGCACGGGCCTCGGCCTCGCCATCGTCAAACACATCGCACGGCTGCACGGCGGCGACGTCGCCGTCGATTC
>CAZTHR010000306.1:0-1916 GCA_964613265.1 uncultured Lentisphaeraceae bacterium
GGGGCGATGGGGTACGTGCGGCCTTTCCAGTGCAACGTGCCGCGCCCGCCGTTGCCGACAACGCGCACTTTGCCATCGCGGACATCCACGCACACGTCGCCGCGCGGCGTGGGGACGACGCCCTCCATCCAGGCCAGACCCGCCGCGTCCGGCGTGACTGTGTATTCGGCAAAACCGGGCTTCGTCGGCTCCACGCCGAGGTAGTAGCGTCCCAGCAGGTAGATGGGACTCGCGCCCCAGGCGTGGCAGAGCGACTTTCCGTAGGGACGACCGTACATTGCGTAGTGTTGTGCGCCTTTTTCCGTCGGATTGTAAAGCTCCCAGAACGCCGTCGCGCCGAGGTCGAGCATTCCGCCCCAATAGGCGCGAATCTCGTCCAAAACGCGCGTCCGTTCGCCGACGCGGGCGAGGGCCTCCAGCTCGTAGAAGCGCATGTACGGCGTTTGGATCTTCATCACACGGTCGTTGAGCAACACGTCGCGCACGACGCGATCACGCCGCGCCGCGTCGAAATAACCGTAGAAGAGGCCGAACATGTTGGCGTAGCGCGTGAGCGTGGGGTCGCGCGTGCCGTCCGTGCGCAGCAGGTGCAGGAGGCCGCCCTTCGCATCGTCCCACCAGAGGGGGACGATTTCGTCGCGCAACCGTGCGGCGCGGGCCGCGTGGCGTGTGGCGGCCTCGGCGGCGCCCACTTCCCGCGCAACGTCCGCGAGCGATTCGAGGGCGCGGACGAACAGCATTTGCTCGAACGCGCACACGCCGCCGTGGTTGGGGAGCGGCCCCGGCGCCCAGTCGATGAACATCCAGTCGCCCGGTCGGTCGCAGGGGCGGCCGTGTGCGTCGAGGCGACCGCAGACCCATGTCATGAGCGATTCCATGGCGGGGTGGATCTGACGCAGGAACGTGCGGTCGCCGGAATAGAGCCAGTAGTCGCGCACGGCGATGAACCAGTAGAACGTGTAGTCCATGATCGTGTTGATGTGCCGCTGTACGGGGTCGCCGCCGCGTAGCGTCCAGAGCGAACGTTTCACGAGATCGTCGTCCGCCGCGAGATAGTAGTTCATCAGGAAACTCTGTACGGCGTCGCCGCTCCACACCCAGTGGTCGCGCTTGACGCCCTCGATGAACACTTCGCGGGAGGTGAGGGCGAGCGTGTGCGCCGAGACATCCCAGATCTTGTTCAGCCGGTCGTCCGAACAGCGGAAGCGTCCGCGCGCGGGCTTGGCGGGCGAGTCCTCGAAATCCATGGATACGGCGCCGATTTCCAGTCCCTCGTCGAGCGGGATGACGTGCAGGTAACGGAATCCGTGCGGAACATCCGAACGCCACGCACCGGGGGTGAGCCGGACGATTTCCCACGAATCGACATGACCGTCCGCCTCGTCAAGGGCTTCGGGTTCGGATTCGGCGTAGATGACCTTGGCGTAGCCCGTGCCGCGAATGTTGGCGACACGCGCGAAACCGTACGTCTCCTGTCCGAAGTCGGCGAGAATCTGGCGATCCTTGACACGGCGCGTGGCCGTCGGCGCGACGGGGCGCGTGGCAGGCGTCCACGTCCACGGCGTTCGGTCGGGCGCATTGAAACGGCTTTCACACGCGGCGGGGAGTTGCACGGCGGAACCGGTCGCTTCAGCGACGACGGTGCCGGAGTGGGTCTGTACCGTCGGGCCGCGCATGAAGAACGCCGGCGGGCGGTCGCTGTTTTGGATACGTGCGGAAATCCACATCTTCCCGGCCGGCAGCACAATACGGTTCGTCGTGGCCATCGCGGTGTTGTACGTGTCCTTGTACCCTTCGCTGACCGAGAGGGCCATCTGGCCGTCGGCATAGACTTCCACCGTTTCAGGCTGCTTGAGTTCAACCCACATTCCAAACGTCACACACGTATGCGGTGCGTATTGCGGCCAGAAAGGCGC
>CAZTHR010000307.1:0-1892 GCA_964613265.1 uncultured Lentisphaeraceae bacterium
TTGGGTGCGGCGTTTCAACGAACGAATGCGAGGATGACGATGAAAAGGAATGTAAGTGTGAAGACGAGCGTGTGGACGGCACTCGGTTTGGGCCTGTTGTTGGCCGTCCCGGCGGTGGCCGATGAAAACGCGGCGCCGGCCGACGAGCTGGCGCGTCTGAAGAAAGCGGCCGTGGTGCGTGTCCCGCTGGCACCGCCGGAGTATCGCCGTCCGAAGGACTGGAAGCCCGTTCTCTTCCATCGGAATCTCCATCAGTTGGCGCGTGAGCATTCGGCCGAGATGACGGCTCGTGCGCGGCAGCAGATGGAGAAAGTCCGGGCCGTCAACGCGAGGGGCAAGTACAAGGCCACGGGTGTATCGATGGATGCGCATCCGTGTCCCGAATGGTTCATCGACGCGAAGCTCGGCATTTTCATCGACTGGGGACTGTGGTCTGTCGCGTCTTGGTGTCCGTACGTCAAGGGCCACCGCCTCTATCCCGACTGGTACGAGAGCCGTGCGTTCCAGCACTACCCCGCGAACAGTGCGTTCGGCGGCTACCACGAGTACCACGTGAAAAACTGGGGCGAGGATTTCAAGCGCGACCATTTCATCGACCTCTTTCGCGGCACGAAGTTCGACGCGCCCGCGCTGATGGAACTGTTCAACGCCTGTGGCGCGAAATACGTCGTGCCGTTCTTCAAGCACCATTCGGGGTTCTGCCTTTGGGACAGTTCGTTCACGTTTCGCGACACGGTGGATCAGGGTGCGCACCGTGACTTCGCGCGGGAGATGGCGGATGCCTGTCGGGCGCAGGGGCTGAAGTTCGGCTTCTACAACTCGCAGGCCGGCGAGTGGGAGTACCCCATTCTTCAGGACGACGGCTCGATTAAAATGTATGTCGACGCCACGCTGCCGTTGCGCGACTACACGCCCGACATGGAGTGGAAGGCGTCGGGCAAGGTGGCGGTGAAGGATTTCGTGAACGACTATCTGGTGCCGATGACGACTGAGTTCGTGGACAAGTACGACCCCGACATCATGTGGTACGACTACGATTGGGCGACGCCCGCGAAGGACAACGGCAGTTACGAAATCACCGCCTACATGTACAACCGCGCAGAAGGGCGCAAGGCCGTGGCCTGCAACGACCGTTACGGCAAGGCCGAGCCGGAGGAAATCGTCGGCCGCTTTACGAAGCGTCCGCGCAACTGGCTGCGGACGGTGCGCGGCGACTTCTTCACCGACGAATGGGGCGACACGGAGGAATGTCTCGACCCGGCGAAGTGGCATCCGTGGGAATCCTGTTCGGGCATTTCAAAATCCTACGGCAATCACTGGATGGAGAACTACGATCCGTCGATGGTCATGACCGAAAAGGCGTTCATCGTTCATTTCTCGGACATCGTCGCACGGGGCGGCAATCTGCTGCTGCTCGTCAACCTTGACGCCCAGGGGGCAATTCCCGCCGTGCAGAAGACGCGCCTGGAACAGATCGGCACATGGTTGAAGACGTATGGCGAAGCCATCTATGCGACGCGGATTTGTGCGCCGTTCAATACGCCGACGGTGGACTACACGCAGTCGAAGGACGGCCGCACGGTCTACGCGATCGTCAAGGAACCGGCGGCGGAGGTCGCGCTGCGTTGTGAACTCCCCGCGACGGCGCGGGTCATGCGCGTCGGCACGGATCGTGCGTTGGAAACGCGGCCGGACGGGAAGGGCCTGGTGGTGAAACTCCCGCCCGACCTCGCCCGCAGCGCCCTGCCGTTCGCGCTCAAGTGCACGCGCTGATCGGTGACTCTTGACACGTTCCACATCCTTCACATCTTCTCCATGACTGGTATCGAACCTTCCGTCCTCGTGGACGGAAGGTTCGATGTTTTAGAACGGCCTTGCTTGGATTCGCCTTA
>CAZTHR010000308.1:0-1889 GCA_964613265.1 uncultured Lentisphaeraceae bacterium
CCATGTCTTCGCAGAACAGACAGTTCGATTTTTGGTACGCGGTTCACAACACGAACATCGTCCACCATCCCACGCGCGCGCTGGAAACTTTCGGCGCGACGCGCATCAACTATCGTCATCTGGCGGAGTTGCCGGACTGTCCGGGGAAAATCCGCATCCGCGAAGGGCGGCTTGAAGCGCACAAACCCGCCATTCTCACGCCGGAGGCCTATGTCCAGGAACAGGTGGAAGGGTTCGGCGAAGAGGCGCGGAAATATCTGGACTTTCTTAAAAGTCTGCCGGGCGATGTGCGGGTGCTCCAGTATGGCTACACCTTGTCGCAGGAGGCGTTTTCGGAACAGATCGTTTCGGATTCAATGTCGGCCGTGACGGCGCGGGTACTGGCGGACGTGTGCGAGAAGCGGGATGATTTCTCGGCGGTGATCCAAGGTGTCGACGACCCTTGGGATGTTTCGCTCATCCACTTCTTCTGGTTGCACGTGAACGCCTCCGCACCCGTCAATGTACGTGAGTTCGAGGCGGCGCGGCGGCGCGAGGCGGACGATGCGATTGCGCCGTCCGTCCGCAACGAAGTCGAACAGGCGTTCGCCCTGGCGGAGGCCGAGCCATGGTTGGTCAAAGAACTCGGCGCGTTGCTGCAGAAGAAGGGCGTTTTCGAACGGTATCAAGATCGGTTTTTCAAACTCGTGAGGCGCGGATCGTATGGAAGCAAAGGTTGAAACGTATGTCGTGGCGGTTGCGAACCAGAAGGGCGGCGTGGGCAAGACAACCACGGTCGTCAATCTCGCAGCCGCGTTGTCCAAGCAGCGCCGGACGGTCCTGGTCATTGATCTCGACCCGCAGGCCAACGCGACGACGGGTCTGGGGTTGCAGCCGCAAGAGGGTGTTTCGCTCTATCCCTGTCTAATTGGGCAGGCGCAGATTGCGGACATGATTCTGCCCACGCCCTACGAAAATCTGAACGTCATTCCGTCAGAGGTCAATCTGTCGGGGTCTGAAATCGATCTTGCCCAGCGACCCGACCGTCTCGCCATCGTGCGCAATGTCCTGCAGGCCATCCGCGATGCGAACGTGTTCGACTACATCATCCTCGACTGCCCGCCGTCGCTCGGGATTTTGATGACGTCCACCCTTGCAGCGGCGGACGGCATTCTCGTGCCCATGCAGGCGGAGTACTACGCCCTGGAAGGCCTGTCGACGATGACGAACCTTATCGACCGTCTGAAAGCGGGCGGCGCGAATCCCGCGCTCGAACTCAATGGCATCCTCATGACGATGGTGGATATGCGTACGCGCCTGTCCACCGACGTGATTGAAGAGGTCAAGAAGCATTTTGGCGACAAGGTGTTCAACACGATGATTCCGCGAAACGTCCGCACGTCCGAAGCGCCGAGTTTCGGGCAGCCGGTCGTCTTCTACGATCCGTCGTGTCGTGGCGCCGAAGCCTATCGTGCGTTTGCCCGTGAATTTGCGCGGCGCAACCCAACGCGTACCTCCGCGTCGGTGGCGGCGGATGCGGAACCGGACGTCGCGGAAGAACCTGTGGACGAAAATGCCCCCGTCCGCGAAGAGGCCGTCGATTGACGGAAAGGGAGACGTGCGATGAAGATGCGGGCGTTGGTTGGGCGGATGTGCGTGACGTTGTTGGCGTTCGCGGCGTTTGGTCTGTGGGCGAAGCCGACGCCTGAGAACGGCGTGACGGCGCATCGTGGCGATTCGTGGAACTATCCTGAAAATTCGCTGGCGGCGTTTCATGCGGCGAACGCGATGGGGGCGGATTGGATTGAGACGGATGTCTATCTGACGAAGGACGGTGAACTCGTCATCGCCCACAATGCGACTACGGGTGCGTATTGTTCGCAGAATCTGGACATCGGCGCGAGCACCTA
>CAZTHR010000309.1:0-1879 GCA_964613265.1 uncultured Lentisphaeraceae bacterium
GTCGCCGTCACCTCGTAGGTGGTTGTGTAGGACGAGCCGTTCCATTTCAGCGTCACGTCGTACGTGCCCGGCAGAAGCGGCAAGGTGTCCCAGTCGAAGGCCTCGGCATTCGGTTCGTTGTCGAGCGAGATATCGCTCGACCCTCCGAAACCGTCCGACACGGTGAGGGTGATTTCACCCTCCACCGTCTCGCCCCACGCGCCCGGCAGCACGAGCGATTCCGTGCCGTCCGCAAGATGCGTCGCGCCCGACTCGCCCGTCGTGCCGTTGTCGATCGTCAGCGTTCCCCATTCGGCGACGGCCGTCGCCGCCACCTCGTAGGTCGCCGTGTAGGTTTCGCCGCCCGCCGTCATCGTGAGCGTGTACGTGCCCGGCAGAAGCGGGGCGGTTTCCCAGTCGTAGGCCTCGGCAGAGGGATCGAGGGGATCGAGCGATGGCTCGCTCGACACAGAACCGGCCGCCACGCGGACGGTCAGCGCGATGTCCGTCGCCGCGCCGCCCCACGCCGCCGGCAGAACCAGCGTCTCCGAATCCAGCGCCGTCTTCGTGGCGGCGTTGTCCAGAAGCACGCCGGCGTCGGTCGAGGCTTCCGCCAGGACTTCCTCCCCGCCATCGGCCCGCGCGGAGCCGGCGAGGAGGACGCCCGCGAGCGCCCAGACGCACCGTAATGCAGTCATCGGTTTCATCGGTTGCTCTCCAGATGCCCGATTACTTGGCGTACACCTTGAACGTCACGCCGGACAGGCGCGTCGGAACGGCCGTCGTCGAATCCCAGATCACGTGGATCGTCTTCGCCGTCGCCTGGGCCGGAACTTCAAAGCCCGTGGACACGTTAACTTCTCTTTCCGTCTTGTCATCGTTGACGAGCTTCGCCGTCGTCATCGTCAGACGCTTCGTCACGCCGCCGTCCATGTATTCGGCCACGATGAAGATACGGGCCGCGTTCTTCGACTTCAACTCGAACGTGATGTCCACGAGGCCGTTCCACGGATAACGCTGACGGGCCTTCACGTTGCCGAGCGTGGCGAGGTTGTCCACGACCTTGAAGAGGCCGTCCTGCTCGACGAGCGTGCACCATTCATCGACCTTCGCCCACGCGGAATCGCCGTCAGCGAGTGGCGCGGAGGCGTACGTGCCGCCCGTCAGCGTGAGCGTACCCGTGTTGCCGCGACGGCCGTAGATCGTCGTGATCGTCTGATCGTCGGACGTGACCGTGTTGTTGGAGACAACCGCGTCAACGAACAGCCCGCCGTCGGGATGCGCTTCCGTCGGCTGGCCTTCGCCGACCGTGCCGAACACCGCACCCGCCTTGTCCTTCGAACCCGCTTTCGTGCACTTAATCACATTGTTGCGGATTTCGGCGTTCTCGACCACCACCCGCGTGTACGTGCTGCCGCTCGCGTGGCCAATCAGCGCGCCCACGGAACCGGAACTCTCGACCGTCGAGTTCAGCACCTTGCAGTTCCTGAACGTCACGGTCTGGAAGACCGCCCCGTTGCTCTCGTCACTGTACCCGGCCGCGTAGCCGACGAACGCACCCGCCCAGTCGGCGGCCTGCACCGTCGCGCCGTCGATGACGACATTGTCGAACGTCAGTTCAAGCATATCGGAGGCATGGCCCAGGACGACGGCCGTACCCTGATTCGCGGCCGTATTGGTCACCTTGGCGGACTTGAGCGTCAGGTTGCTGATACGCAGAACCTGCCAACTGCCGGTCTTGTCGGCCAGGGAAGCCGGCAAACCCTTGATCACGTGGTTGCTTCCGTCCTCGGCCTTGCCGTCGATAACGAGCTTCTGGCCCGCCGGGAGCATCACGGGCGTCCACTCGTCGCCCTCGTCGAACGTGATGTCGTCGACGATCTTCACCACCACGTCGTCC
>CAZTHR010000310.1:0-1809 GCA_964613265.1 uncultured Lentisphaeraceae bacterium
CCCGTCGCGCACGTCAACGGCGGGGCGGGACGCCCCGCCCTACCGAATCGAATTACCCCACGACTTCCCAGTGTCCGCCCTTACGACCGCCGGCCCTACGAATCCTGCCGTCGGATTTCAACTGCGCAAGATTCTTCTCAATGCCTCTCACCGACAGATTGACTTCCACCGCAAGTTGTTCGCGTGTCATCTGATCTCAAAAGCAACATCGCCTCTTCTATTGCCATACGGTCACGCTTGAGTTCACACTGAAGTTCCTCCACCGTTGGAAGCGAGAGATGGTATTTGACGGCGAAAAGATTACGCTCGTGTTCGTTGAGCGTGTACTTCACCACCACCTCCATTCGCTACACTGTGTGTAGCGTTTTGGGAACGCGAGGTAGAACTGCCTCATGTTGCGCAGGTTCGACACGGTAAAACCTTCGCCGAACTCCGCCGTCAACCACACGGTTTTTCTACCACTGAACACACGGAAGCCACCAGCGGCAGACACGGATGACGTGAGATTACGGTGCGGACGAAATCGACGGCGGCGACACGAAGACTGGAATGTACATCACACCCACTCAAGTTCGTTTTCCAGTTCCCAGAATGTCTTGCCGTCGATGAGAGGGATATGCGTGAACGCCTCCATCACCTCGCGGATCGTCGGCCGGATGATAGAACAGACGTCGGCGATTGCAATACCGTGGTCACTTTCAAGCTCGTACATCTCAAGACGCGAACGCGCCTTCCCGTCTGCCGTCTTGAACGTGCAACCGCCATTCACAAAGAAAAACCGACCGTGATAGTGAACATAGGCGTCCTGGGCTTCAATCGTCTCAAGGAACTCGCGCGTATTACCTTGCTTCATCGAAATTGACTCCTTTCATGAACTTACCAAGTTTCTTCCACATCCGCATTGTCATCCGCCGTGCTTCCGTTCGTCTGAAATGCGAATGTCTGACGAATCGAGTGGACAATCGAATTACCCCACGACTTCCCAGTGTCCGCCCTTACGACCGCCGACCCTACGAATCCTGCCGTCGGATTTCAACTGCGCGAGATTCTTCTCAATGCCTCTCACCGACAGATTGACTTCCACCGCAAGTTGTTCGCGTGTCATGTCTGGGTACTCTTTGAGCAGTTCCAATATCTTTCCCGCACTTTTTCCCACACTCTTTTTCACGACAAGCAATGCGTCACGCAACGCCGTAAGCATGAACTCAATGAACACGCGGGCATCGCCTGTTCTGTCCGCATCTGATATCGCCCGATAATACGCCGTCTGTCTATCACGGACAATCTCTTCAACCGGCACCCAGGCCATCTGTGCCCGCCAAGATGCCAGGAGTACCGTCTGCCAATACCGCCCCATACGTCCGTTGCCATCGGTAAACGGATGGATGTATTCCAGTCAGCTGCGCGTAGAGGCGGAAGAGGTGAGCGACGACCTCCGGCTCGGAGGTGTCCGGCGGAAGACCGTAGGCCGCCAGCACCGCACGGTCGTTCGCCGCGTGCGCGGCGCGAAGGTCGGGCGGCATCGTCAGCGGGTCGTAGAGGTCGGCGAGCGAGGACGTTCCGTACTTCGCGCGAACGTCCAAAATGCCCTTCCCCGTCGATTCAATCCTCTCGCGCAGCGACGCGGAACACGCGGCTGATTCGGTCTTCCCGCGCAGCGACGCGGAACACGCGGCGGACGGCCACGGAAAATTGTTGTACACCACGTTCTTCGAATAGCGGTAGCGCGACTCAAGCCGCCCCGCCACCGCCCGCATCCAGGCGTTGTGCGCCGACGACGTCAGAACCCCGAAATGATACGCCGTCGCG
>CAZTHR010000311.1:0-1715 GCA_964613265.1 uncultured Lentisphaeraceae bacterium
CGGACTTCTCGAAGGTCCCGCGCGAGGACGTCCTCGCCGTCGAGACCATCGTCAACTCAATCCACAGACGCTCGCTGAAAGGAGAGACCGCATATGACTGCCATTCACGTCTTGCCAAAACGCTTTAGAGATTTCCTGCGCCACTTGGGTTGCAATTCAGCACGCCAATTGCAAACACATCCGATCCATGACAGGTTGGAACGAGCGTTTGAAACCGAACGGCCTCGGCAAGTGGACGATTCCCGATGACAATCGGGCAGAGAATCGTCACCCATTCGTCAACAAGCCCTGCCTCGGCGAGCGCACGAGCCACCCCAAGCCCCCCTTCGCACAACACGGACATGAATCCACGACGTCCCAGATCATCGATGGCCGCAACGACATCACGATAGACGAGTGTCCGATCTTTCGCCGCATCGGTGAAAATCTGCGCGTTTTCAGGCAACCGCCCGCTTCGTGAAACGACCGCACGCCAAAGATCATCGTTGCGTTTCGTGTGGCAGAGCAAAGACGGATTGTCCGCTCGGACTGTTTCCGCGCCGACCAGCACAACATCGGCTGTCTCGCGCCACGTAGCCGTCTCCTTCAAGGAGGCCGGAGATGAAATCCACTGGGACGTTCCGGCATTGTCGCAAATTTTCCCGTCGAGCGAAAGCGCCAGTTTAACGCTGACGAACGGACGACCGGTCGTCACGTGTTTGGCGAACGGACGGAGGGTTGAATTAAAAATCTCCTGGGCGAGCGTCCGCCGTTCTGCCACACGGCTCTGCGCCCAACATTCCGTTTGAATGCCCGCACGGCGAAGGACACGCGCGGCCTTTCCGCGATTTTTGGGATTTGGATCGGGACACGCCCAGACGACTTTGGCAACTCCCGCCGCCACAAGCGCCGTACAACAAGCACCGACGCGCCCCGGCTTCGAGCAAGGCTCAAGCGTACAGTAGACCGTGGCTCCTGCCGGGGATTCGGAGCAGGCCTTAAGTGCGGCGGCTTCGGCATGATCACCCCCGCATTTCCGATGGCGTCCCTCGCCGACAATCCGACCGTTTTTGACGACAACCGCGCCTACAGGCGGATTCGGCCGAGTGTGTCCCCGGCTCTTCTCCGCCAAGGCACACGCACGGCGCATGAACGCGCAATCCGTCACGGCGTGTAATCCTGTGGCAAATTGACGCGATTCTTGGAAAACCTGTCCAACACACCGTTGACAAAACGGCCACCCTTCGTCTCCGAAAAGAATTTAACCAAATCCACGCATTCATTGATGACGATGGGAGCCGGGATATCGGGACAATGGGTCAATTCCCAGAACCCCAAACGCAATACATTACGTTCAACCGTCCCCAAACGGTAGAGCGACCAATTGCGCAGATAACCCTCTATCAGCGTGTCGAGCCGTGCGCGATCAGACATGACCCCTTTTACGCGCGTTTCCGTGAAGTCGCGCATTTGAGCCAGTGCCTCAAGTTTCTTAACATTCTTTGAAGTGAAGATGGTACGCCGACGCACAACGCCTTCCTCATCAGGAGGTTCGCACTCCAAATCCGCCTGTTGTTCCCAAAACTCATCAATAGCCTCGGAAACAGATGGTAGAGGATTTAAGTCGAACTGAACGAGCAACTGAAGCGCCCATTCGCGCCCTTGTCTGCGTGTGACCATTTCAAAGAACTTTCTCGGCCAGTGGTGCGGCCGGTTGGAGGATGCGTGTTGAGGAG
>CAZTHR010000312.1:0-1689 GCA_964613265.1 uncultured Lentisphaeraceae bacterium
AGAAAAATCCACTGCCATCCCAACCGGGTTCCCGTGTGGTAGAGCCGTCTTCCGTTTCCTTCACCGACCCTGAATTGCCACGGTCAATCTTGAGGAAGTTCGTGCCCGCACCACACTTGCCCCTCGTCGGACGTAACCAGAAGCTGACCGTGAACATCATCACGTTACGCGGCAGAACACCGGCGACATCCACGTTGTTCGGACCCGCCCGATAGAACTTGCCGCCCTTCGTCATGTCCTGCCCGTCGCCGAAATGGACGGCGCGGCCTGACACGCCGTCCTCCACAAGGCTGGGGCGAACGGATGCGTTCTTTTCGACCGCGAGCGGCAGAAGGCCATCCGCTGAGACGTCCGCGCCCATGTCATCCGGATCGTCGAAACTCCAGTAGGCGCGGAGGTTCTTGCGCAGAAGGCCGCGCGAGAGGACGAGCGTTCCCTCCTCCACGCGCGTCGCGCCCGTGTTGACGGACGCGCCCTTGAGGACGAGCGTGTCGCCCGCGCCGCGCTTGACGAAGTCGCCGCCCGCCACGCGCCCGGCGTAGACGTTCGTAGACGGCGTTCCCGTCCCCGCCACGGTCAGCGCGCTCGCGGCGGGAATCTCCACGCCGCCGTCGCATCCGATGCCCGACAGCGCGGCAATCGTCTGGCTGCCGAAGAGGCGCAGCCAACCCGCGCCCGCGACGTCCACCTTCGCGGCAGGATTCAGCCCCACGGGCGCCGCCGCCGTGCCGAGTTCGAGTTCGCCTAGATATGGTTGGATCGTACCTGTGAAGGAGAGCGTGTCGCGATCGCCACCCTTCCGGAAACGATGGACGCCGCCGCCGGAAATCTCCAACGTCCCTGCGCCCGTCAAGTCGCCATAGAAGAAGTTGTTGGCGACATAGTTGTTGAAGCCCGTATAGAACCGCAACGTCGCATCCGTCGCCACGTCGATTTCGGCCGACTGGCCGTCCGCCGACGACGAGTGAATCTGCGCAATCGCCGTCACACCGTCATGGACGGCCAGTCGCGCCCCGTCGAACACCTTCCAGCGGTAGCACCCCGTGCCGGCGCCGCCCGTGAAGCCGAGCGTACCCGCACGGACGTAGCCCTCGTTTTCCCACATCGTGGGCATACGCCGAAAGAGCATCTCGCCCGTGCCGTATTTGCTCGGAACCTTGTAGGGATACATCTCACCCGCCCAATCCTCCCAGACGAGCGTACCGCCGTCGATTTCAAGACGGCAAGGCGAGCAGAAGTAGAGGCCCTTGCCGCCGTTCTGCCGAATCGTCCAGACGTCGCCCGCCGCGCCCGCGCAGAGGATGCCCGCGACCATCGTGTACGGGCCGGAACTATCTTCGCTGTAGATGTTCGCGCAGACGAGGTCGTTCGTCAGGACGGCCCCGTTGCCCAGGCCGCGCAGGTCATAAACGCAGTGCCGGGCGAAGAGCTCCTTTACCGACAGCCCCGACGGCGACTCCGCCTGCCAGTTGCCCTCGTTCGACCAGCTGCCGCCGGACGCCGCGCCAATCCACACGTTCGTACCGTCCGGCACGTGCACACCGGCCTTTCCGGCCGCACCGACGACAAACGGGAGGGCACAGGCCATCCCGCCCAGAAGAAACACTTTCCGCATACCTACCGCCTTTCAGATAAACCGTTTTGAAACTTGCCTTCTACAAGTCTCTTAGCATTATATCTATTTTTTTT
>CAZTHR010000313.1:0-1685 GCA_964613265.1 uncultured Lentisphaeraceae bacterium
GGAAGGTTTTCGCGTGGTGCGGATGCCGGAAGACAACCAAAGAAAAAAGGAACGTGTGAAATGAGGACGAACAGAAGAGGTTTTCTCAAGGGCATGGCGGGCGCCGCGACGGCGGCTGGTTTCGCGGGGTGCTGCAGTGTGCGCCGCGCACCGATTCACGATCCGTCTCAGAAAATCAAGCTCGCCGCCTGCGGTGTGATGGGCAAGGGTTTTTCGGACTGGATGCCGATGCTGGAGAGCGGCCTCGTTGAAATGGTCGCGTTCTGCGATGCGGACGCGAACGCCATCAAGGCTGCTGCGGCTGCCATTGCCGACAAGAAGAAAAAGGGTAAGCTGCCGGAATTCCTGCGCGACTTTGACGTGACCAAGGTTCCGTTCTTCACCGACTATCGTCAGCTGCTCGACAACTGCGTGAAGCTCGGCGTTGAAGCGATGACGGTCTCCACGCCGGACCACGTCCATGCTCCGGTCGCCATCCAGGCGATGAAGATGGGTATCCATGTGTACGTGCAGAAGCCGCTCGTGCGCACGCTCTGGGAACTCGACTACTTCAACAAGACGGCCCGCCGCCACGGCGTCATCACGCAGATGGGCAACCAGGGTTCGTCGCTCGACTCGATGCGCCGCTGCACCGAAGTCCTTCAGAGCGGTATCATCGGCGACGTGAAGGAAGTCTACGTGTGGACGAACCGTCCTGTGTGGCCGCAGGGCAAGGCCGTCGAAAAGTGGGTGAAGGGTCATCCGAACGGCGAAAAGATCCGCGACGGTCTCAACTGGGATGCCTGGCTGGCGACGGCGAAGGCGCGTCCGTTCCTCGACAAGTATCCGGCCGATGCGGACGTCTACGATCCCTGGAAGCTCGGCAAGAACGTCTACCACTCGTTCACGTGGCGCGGTTTCTTCGATTTCGGCTGCGGCGCGTTTGGCGACATGGCCTGCCACACGATGAACCTCGCGTTCCGTGGCCTGGAACTCGGCGGCGTCTCCGATGCGGAGTGCATTAAGATCGAGTCCAAGAACGACATCGCCTATCCGCTCAAGTCCGTCGTGAAGCTCACCTACAAGGCGCGTGAGTCCAAGGTGCGTCCGGGCGTCACGCTGCCGGCCGTCACGCTCTACTGGCACGATGGCAACGTCAAGCCGGATGCGGCGATCATGCCGAAGTGGGCGAAGACGCACGAGGGCAAGGTGCCGGAAACCGGCTGCTACATGATCGGCACGAAGGGTGCGGTCCTGATGCAGGACGACTACGGCGCCAAGTGCGCGATCGCGCTGAACGACGACAAGGAATTCAAGGACGTCTTCCAGCACGAGGCCGCCAAGGCCGTGCCGCGTTCGATTCCGTTCCGTTCCGGCTCCACCGCCGCGACGGGCAAGTCCACCGTCCAGATGTCCGGCTTCGCCAACGGCCACTACATCGAATTCCTCGACGCCATCAACGGCGTGGGCAAGCCCTACGCGCAGACGAACTCGCGTTGCTTCGCCGACATTGAATACTCCATCCCGCAGATGGAAGGCATTCTCGTCGGCTGCATCGCGCAGCAGGTGCCGGGCAAGCTCAAGTGGTGCTCGAAGTCGCAGTCCTTCGACGTCGCGGCCGCGAACGAGCTCGTGAAGCCCTACATCCGCAAAGGCTTCGAGTTCTAATCGACGCCCGCGTACGCGGATGTTCCAAAAACGCCGTC
>CAZTHR010000314.1:0-1632 GCA_964613265.1 uncultured Lentisphaeraceae bacterium
GGGATGGAAGTCGCTGGGCGTCCTGACGCGCTTCACGCCGGGAACGGCGTGGAAGACGTACACCTATTCCTTCTACGCGGGCGACGATGTGGACAAGGCGGAGATCCAGTTCACGCGCTTCGGCCGGGGTGTCTATGAAATCGACGACCTTTCGTTCAAGACGGGCGGTGTGAAGTCGATGTTCACGGGATGCGATCCGACGAAGGGCGGCGTTCCGATCGTGCGGGCGAAGGGCGCCACGCCGCCGTCCGTGCGGGCCGACTTCTATCAATTCCTCGTCGACACGGAACGCGCCTACTGGACGGGGATGCAGAAGTTCTTGCGTGAACTGGGGCTGGAGGCGCCCGTGAGCGGGACGCAGCTCGACTATTCGCCGCCGCACGTCCAGGCCGAACTCGACTATGTGGACGATCACGCCTACTGGTGCCATCCGTCCGTCCACGCGAAGTGGGAAATCCGGAACGACGCCATGGTCAACTCGCGCGGGGGCGGATGCCTGTCCATGTTGACGGGCCGCCGCGTGGCGGGACGGCCGTACACGGTGAGCGAATACAACCATCCGTATCCGAACTTCTACGGCGCGGAAGGCCAGCCGATGCTTCGCGCCTACGGTGCGCTTCAGGGGTGGGACGGCGTGTTCGAGTATTCGTACAACAACCGTATCGGCGCGGAACCGACGAACAACACGTACTTCTTCAACCTCGCGGCGCGGACGGACGTGTTGGCCCATTTCCCCGCGTGCGCGGCAATCTATCTGCGCGGCGACGTGAAGGAAAGCGCGATGCGCCTTGTCGGCAATCTGCCCTACGACGCCTATTTCCGCGAATTTGTGAACCGTGATGCCGTCAGTCAGGGCATTGCGGATTCCGACGCGAAGTTGCCGTACAATCTGGGGCTTGTCCATCAGGTGGCCGTGGACGTGACGGGGCGTAGTCCGGCGTCCGTCGCGCCCGTTCGGCGTCCTGGCGCCGTGGTCGTGAGCGACACGCGCGAACTGACGTGGAACACGGAGAAGCCGGGCGCGGGCTATTGGACGGCGGACACGCCGAATACGAAAGTGTTCACCGGTTTTCCGGCGGGCCGCGTGGTCGATCTCGGCGGCGTGAAAATCGCGGTCGGTCAGACGAAACTCGGCTGGGCGACGATTTCGCTTCTGTCGCGAAACGCGACGGGCTTCGGTGCGTCGGGGCGGCCGGCCTCGATTCTGTTGACGGCCACAGGGCTTTGCCACAACGGCGGCGCGAAGTTTACGGAGCATTCGAAAGGCGCGATTTCCTGCCGCGACGGTGATTGGGGAACGGGAAAGACCGTCTGCGAGGGAATCAACGCCACGATCTCGCTGCCGTCCCCTGCGGTTCGGACGCGGTGTTGGGCGCTTGATGAACGCGGCGAACGCAAGGCGGCCGTGCCTGTGACGGATGCGGACGGGCAAGCGAACGTTGTCATCGGCCCGCAGTACGCGACGGTCTGGTACGAGCTCGCCGTCGAGTGACGTATCTTCGAATTGCGAAAAGGTTGACGGCGGAAGGAGCTTGGAACGTTCGTCGCTTCGGACACGGCGGACGTTTTGGAGGTTTCCCATTTTTTCGGGCAAGAAAATCACCGAACCCCTGTAAATAAAGGGCGACGTCG
>CAZTHR010000315.1:0-1622 GCA_964613265.1 uncultured Lentisphaeraceae bacterium
GCGTCCACCGGACAGGCCGACTGAATCCCGCGCAGGCGGTCGTTATAAAAGCCCTCGCGCGTCGAGATCGTCCTCGTCCAACCCCAGGTAGTGTCCGAACTCGTGAAGGTAGGTCGTGCGGACTTCGTCGTCGAACACCGTCTCGTCCGCGCCCGCGTAGTCCCAGAGTTCCGCGAGGAAAAACGTGATGCGGGGCGATTCAAAACAATCGGGATCGACGGGTTCGTTCAAGGCGGGGCCGCTGAACAACCCCAGCGAATCGTCTGCCACGCCATCCGCCAGCCAGTGCGGGGCGATTTTCCACTCGCAGCAGACAGGCACGTTTTCCGCCAGTTGACGCAGATCGGACGGGAGTTCGCGTACGACGCGTAGAACCGTCGCCTCGACGCGCCGCCGCAACGCTCGCGCCAACGTGTTGTCGTGCGTACGTCTCATCGAACGCCCTTTCGCACCATTCAGAACAATGTCAGCGACGCGCGGTCGGCGGCATAGCGGGGCGTCCCGTCGGAACCGACCGTTTCCACGAGCCGGATCATCCCCGTGCGGCGCGGGTGGATACGGATCGCGGAGTTGTGAGTATGAAAGACGTACCACATCGAACCGTCTGGCTTGAAGAAGACGTCGCCGTGACCCGTACCGTTGAAACCCGTGTCCGCGCGGCCCAAAATCGGCCCGTTCTGCACCTTCCGCCATGGGCCGAGCGGCGAAGACGCCACCGCTGCGCAGACACAATAGTCGGGCGAACGGAAGTCGTTGGCACTGTAGAACAACACGTACGAACCATGGCGCTTGAGGACGGTCGGTCCCTCGACAACCCCATCGGACGCATTGTAGGCTTCATGATCCTTCGCGGCGAATTTCGCGTTCAACTCCAAATAACGTGGCTCCAACGGCAGACGCTCCCAGGGTTTGTCGTTCCGCACACACACAACGGCCGCACCTTGTACCTTCCGCAAGTCGTCGGACAACGCCGCGCCACTAATGCCGCCCAAGTCCCAGTCGGCACAGTAGAGGTACGCCCGTCCGTCGTCGTCCACGAACACGAACGGATCGATTTGCCCCTTCTTCGCGGGGAAATCGACAAAGGCCGTAAAGCCGTCCGCCAGACGATCCGTAGTCGCAAGAGCCAGCCGGAAATTGGCGCAGTAGGCATAGTAGTAACGATCGCGGTACTTGAAAATCTGCGGCGCCCAAAGACAGGTCGTGCCGAACGCCGTCGTCTTGTCGAGCGCCTTGCCATGCGGATAGCCCGTGGTTGCCGGCCGCCAATCGGCGAGATCCTGCGACTGGAGCATCGGAAATACGTAGCGACCCTTGGGATCCTGATGTTCCGTGCCCGTCAGATAATACGTTCCGCCGTCACGGAAAATGGACGGATCCGGCAACAACACTTCGCCGCGTCCGCCCACGCAGACCGCCAAACACAATGCCAATCCAAGACGTTTCATTTCGCTTCTCCTTTTTTACCGCAACATCTTTCATACCTCTCGCCATTATATCATAGACCTCCCATCTGGAACAAAACACTGCGGGGAATCTGTTGATGAATTGATGGCGGCATTCGATGAGTGACTCGGAAGAATATCGGCTTATCGAGACACCGTATTTTGCACGGGCGTTCA
>CAZTHR010000316.1:0-1607 GCA_964613265.1 uncultured Lentisphaeraceae bacterium
CTCAGCTGGTACGGCGGGTTGCCGATGATGACATCAAACTTCATATTGAAAATCTCTTCGGGGTGGAGGGTGTGGATGAATTCATAGGCGTGGGATTCCAGCGCGTCCGCGCGGTGGTACTCCTGTTCGGACGCGCCGCAGAACGTACACTTGCCGCTCTTCCACGTATGGCCGGTGTCCTTGAAGCGAATGTTGCCCTCGGCATTCGGAAACGCCGCCACGGAATAGCGGCCATTGGCGCATTTCGAACAATACACGCTCCGCCGCGACAGCAACGAGGTCATCTCCGTGATGGCAATGCCGTAGAGCTGTTTCTTGAAGATGTGGTCGACACGCGCCTGCAGATCGGGAATCTCCTCGGACAGTCCAACGACAAGCCGCTTGGCAATCTCCCGCAGAAACACGCCCGTCTTGCACACGGGATCGAGGAAGGTGGCGTTCCTGTCCCGAAACAGTTCCGGCGGCAGCATGTCCAGCATCGCGTTGACGACAGCGGGCGGTGTGAACACCTCGTCGTTCGAGAGGTTCGCAAGGCACGAAAGGACGTCGGGGTTGTAGTTCTCATTCATATTCCTGAACCCTCCAATAATCGACGGGCGGATACTCCCGCGTCGGCGCGGGAATCTGGCGCGTCGCGTCGTCGGGGTCGGGCATCCAGTTCACGGCCGCGTTCGCACCGCCGAAGAAATCGAACGTCTGATCGGAAGGCCGGCCCTTTTCACCCTGCGCCAGCAGGACGTCGAGCCGGAAGTCGCGCCGTTTGACCTTCGTCCCCGTCGCGAACGCCCATTCGGCGAAGACGATCGGCGAACCGTCCTGCTGTTTGAGCGTGAGCGCGTCGCCGCAGAGGATGTTATGCGCAAGAATGTGGCGGACGGCTTCTCGGCATACCTCCCGCACCTCGTCCTTGCAATGCGCGACGTACGCCGCGTCCCAGATGGCGAACAGGCGTTTGCGGCAGGCGGCGGCGTTGTCGGCGAGCAGTTCCACGCCATAGATGCTCATCACCGCGAGAATCGACCACATCTCGAAATCGCTTCGCGCCCCGCCATACCGCCGCGCGACCTCCGCCAGCTTGCGCCGCAGAATCTCGGCGAGAAAATTGCCGTCGCCGCAAGCCGGTTCGAGAAAACGGCTTTCAATTCGCACGGCCTCGTTCGCCACGAGATCCAGCATGGCATTGACCTCTCGCTCGGCGGTGAACACCTCGCCATAGTCCGCCACGCGCCGCCGCGATTTCACCTGTCCGGACGGTGTCTCCGCCGTTGCGTCCGTTCGTGCCGTCATCTGTTTCGCCGCGCATCCTGCCGACGCGCCGCCTCCGTCTACCGCGCCCCGTACCGTCGCAGACCCCATGCCCGTACATGAAAAAAAGGCGCACTTCCTCTTTCACGCACTCCACCGAAGCCCTGGTACAGGCGAAACTAGAATACACGAAAGAGGAAGTGCGCCCAAACGGGCGCACCCCCACTCACATGCCGCTCTAGTTTTTGAAATAGTACCAGTATTTCCCTTGAACGACTTGTTAGCGTTGATGCTAAATTGTTCGACGGCGCGGCGGATTTCTCCCCGCCGCGTCCGGCTCTACGCCAACGGCTTTGCCGCCC
>CAZTHR010000317.1:0-1602 GCA_964613265.1 uncultured Lentisphaeraceae bacterium
TAGTCGCGACTACCATGCAACGGCACGGGCGGGTACGACCCGAACGCGGCGTAGTAGCCAGACAGCGCGTTCTCCACGCGCTGGAGGCGCGAAATCGTCACGTTCTTCGCCCGCGCCGAACTGCCCAGCCCCGCAAGGCGGAACACGATGCCCATGAGCGTGACGATCACGACCGTCACAATCAACAACTCGATCAGCGTGAAACCCGTTCTTCTGTTCTTCATGGCCGAGGTTTCCTTTGCCCGTCCGACATCAGTTGGCGCCGCCACCCGACACGGAGGAGATGATCTTGATCATCGGGAGGAACATGGCGATAACGATCGTACCGACCACCACCGCGAGAAAGATGATCAACACCGGCTCGATCGCGGCGGTCATACCGGCCACGGCGTTGTCCACTTCGTCATCGTACGTGTTCGCGACGCGCGTCAGCATGTCGGACAACGCACCCGTCTCTTCGCCCACCTGCACCATGGACACGACCATGGGCGGGAAGACGCCACTCGCCGCCAGCGGATCCGTCATCGATTCGCCTTCCTTCACCGCGTCATGGACGGTCTGAATCGCGCGCTGGACGACGAGGTTCGCCGTCGTATCGCGCACAATCACGAGCGCCTGCAGAATCGGGACGCCCGACGAGAGAAGCGTGCCGAGCGTCCGCGAGAACTGCGCAATGGCCGTCCGGCGCACGAGCGTCCCCGTGATCGGCACGGAGAGGCGCATCTTGTCGAGCAAATACGCGCCCTTCTTCGTTTTGCCCAACACCTTGTAGAGGACGAAAATCGCCACGAAGATACCCAGCACCTGAAGGCCGTTGTGCTGCACGTAGTCCGACATCTTCATCACGAACTCCGTGATCGCCGGCAGCTGCTGGCCGCCCAGAATGTCGTTGAACACCTGCTGGAACTTCGGAATCACCGTAATGAGCAAGAACGCCGTGATGCCGATGGCGGCCGTGAGAACGACGGCCGGGTAGATCATCGCGCCCTTCACCTTGTTCTTGATCTTCTGCGCCTTTTCGGCGAACTCGGCCAAGCGGTTCAGCACGACTTCAAGCACACCGCCCGCCTCGCCGGCCTTCACCATGTTGATGTACAGGTTGTCGAAGACCTTTGGATACGCCGTGAGCGACTCGGAGAACGTGGCACCGCCCGCAATGCCCTCGGAGATGCCCTCCAGACAGTCGCGCATCGCCGGCGCCATCTTCTGCTTCTTCATCACCTCGATGCAACGCATGAGCGGCAAACCCGCGTTCACGAGCGTGGCCAACTGGCGCGTGAACCCCGTCAAGTCTTTCGGCTTCACACGGCCGAGCAGGAACTTCGGCAACTTGATGTTGATCTGCTTGTTCAGCGCCCCGCCCTTCTTCGCGGCGGGCTGCGCCCCCTTCCGGGCTTTCGCGGCCTTCGGCGCCGCCGCCGGCGCGGCGCTTTTCACTTCGCCCAGCGCCGTCGGCATCAGACCCTGTGCGCGAATCGCGGCAATCGCGCCCGACCGGTCGCCGGCCTCGATCGTGCCGCGCCGTTCCGCGCCCGAACCGTCTTTTGCAATGTATTGAAATGTTGCCATGTTCGTGTCTCGCCTAATGAATGGAATCAGACA
>CAZTHR010000318.1:0-1580 GCA_964613265.1 uncultured Lentisphaeraceae bacterium
ATCACGTACACGGCGGTGTCGGATTTCGTGCCGGCGTAGTAGGTCAGGTAATGCACGCCGTTCTGCACCGTGGCGTTGACGTTTCCCGCATCCCACGGACGCTCTTCGCCGCCAAACGCCACCCCGTCCGGATCCGGCCAGGACAGCGGATTGTCGAACACCGCGTCCGCCTTCGCCACACGACGCTTCACCAGACCACGCCCGCGCTCGTAGTAGTAGTTCGCCACCAGCCCCGTCTTCGGATCGTAGACGAGCGACGGCGTGGAGGCCAGCACATCGCGGATGTTCGTCCGCCGCCGCGTCCACGTGACACCCCCGTCGGTCGAGGTCAACTGGAACTGGCTCGCCAAAGACCCGCCGCCGTTCTCCGTCCGCGCCACGGCCAGAATGCGCCCGCCGCCGAGATGGACGGCGGATGGTTCAGTCGGCAGTTCGCCCTTCTTCGCCACGCGCTCGACCGTCTTCTGCACCCATGTGACGCCGTTGTCCGCGCTCGTGAGCGTACCCCAGGCGTGGTTGCCGTTCTCTTTGTAATCGGTCGCGAACCACAGCGACATCAGTCCGGCGGGCGTGTGGAAGACGTCCGTGATCTGCATCGGGAACGGATCCAGCGTCGGCACGGAAATTTTCGTGAACGTCACACCATCCGTCGTCCGGTAGAGTTCATGGCGCGACTTCGGCCGTCCGATGCACCGTACCCAGAACAGCGCCGCGCCCTCCAGATCAAGCCCCTTGCCAATCATCACCTCGCCGGCCTGCGGGTCCGCCGCAAACGCGACTTCGGGCGTCCACGTCCGCCCACCGTCCGTCGACGTCCGCGCACAGGCGTCGCGCCGCCCTTCGCCAATGTCATGCCCCGATCCGCGGCTGTACGTGCAGACGAGCCGGTCGCCCACCGCCTGGATCATCGGCCAGGAGTTGTAGCCGGGCCGGTCTTCGACTACGACGGCCTTCGGCGGCGCGGCGAGGGGCGTCACCTTCACCTGCACCAGCCCCTCCGGGCGGACGTAGGTGTCGCCCGCGTCGTCGGGGTCGCGCTGGATGCGCACCGCCAGCGGAACGCCCGGCTGCACGATGCGGCAGCCTTCCAGCACCGTCGTGTGCAGCGTCTTCGCCGCAGACGGAATCGGCGTCCGCACGGGCTTCCCCTCCGTCCCCTGCGCCGCGAGCGTCTGCCCCGGCACGAGCGAGGCCAGGTGGACGCGGTAGACGGCGGCCTGCGCGTTCGTCGTCGCGTCTTCGTTCATCGTCAGAATCTCGACCCGCACCGCCGCGCAGTCGGACGGCAACGGCGGCGTCACGCCGGCGATGGACTGCCCGACCTGTCCGCCCGACAGCGACCAGACCGGCACGGTCGCCGCGCCTTGCCGCCAAGTGACAAGCGACGGATTCCCCGACGCGAGCGTCAGGTCGTCCGCGTTCAAATAGACGGGCGTTCCCGCCGCGTGGACCAGCCCCGTGGCCAGCACGACCCAACCAAACCAACTCTTCTTCATGACAAGCCTTTCCTAATCTTCAACAGAAAACAATGCAACCAACCATTATACAAAATCGCCCGATACGTTCAACGCAGAATGAAC
>CAZTHR010000319.1:0-1569 GCA_964613265.1 uncultured Lentisphaeraceae bacterium
GCAAGTTTTTGCGTGGAGGATTGTGCGAAAATACTGTCAGAAAAAAAAATAATTCTTGTTATGCGAATGTTTGTGTGAATGGTGACAACGATGACAAGCGAAGGATGTACAACGAGCAGCATGACGCGCCGGCGGTTCGTCGGTGTGGTGGCGGCGTCTACAGCCGTCCTTGGATCGCGCACAGGCAATGCCGCTTCGTCTCCGGTGGACGCGCAACGGCTGAGGCGAGAGGCTTCGCCGCGCATTCCTACTGTCTGCGGTCGGATTGCGCGCGGCGATTTGGGGCGTGTCCTTGCGCACGAGCACGTCATCTGTTCGTCCGCCGAATTCAAATTAGCGTTCGGCAGGAAATGGCTGCCACGCGAAAAGATCGTGGATTGCGCCGTTGCCCGGCTGAAGTACGCGAAGGAACGTCATCGCGTCGGCACGGTGATCGATGGAACGCCGCCGGCGCTGGGGCGTGACCTGGATTTGCTGAAGGAGGTCTCCGAGAAGTCCGGCGTCCACATTGTCGCGACGACCGGATTCTACCATTACCCGTCGCTGACCATTCAGACGCTTGATCCGCGCACGCTCGCGGAGATGTTTATCGACGAGGTGACGGAGCATGGGATTGGGCAGTTGAAATGCGCCGTGGATGCGGGCGGCGTCCAACCGCATCACCGCCGTGCGTTCGAGTGTCTGGCACTCGTTCAGATGGCGACGAACCTGCCGCTCTACGTCCACACCTATGCGCAGGAGAAGAACGGACTTGCCATTCTTGAGGCGTTCAAGGACTGTGGCATTCCGGCCGACCGGGTCGTGCTGGGACATACGGCGGATACGGACGACGTCGCCTACATGCGCGAACTGCTGAAACGCGGCGTCCGCCTTTCGGTCGATCGGATCTATGCAACGTGGTTCGAGGGCAAGGCCGCGTCGCTGACGGCCTTGATCAAGGAGGGGTTTGGCAGTCAGCTGCTCCTCTCGCACGACGTCACGCTTGCGTGGGATTCCAATGTCCATGGGCGCGGGCGTCCCGTCGAAAAGTCGTGGGGTCACGTCCATTCCTTCGACAACTGTTTGGGCATTGTCTTTGAGAAGGTTCTGCCAATCCTGCGCACGAACGGAATCTCGGACGCGCAGATCGACAGGATGCTCGTGGCGAATCCCGCCGAATTGTGGACTTGAGGAACGACAGGAGAAAACGTATGAAACGAACACGGACATTGTTGACCACTGAACGCGCCATCGCGATTCCGCGTCTGTGCGGAGCGGCTTTTGCGCTGCTGGCGGTTGCCACCGCCGTCCATGCGGACGCTGTACGCAGTGACGCCGTGCAGGTCTGCCTTCAGACGGATGCGGCCGGCTTCTATCGTATGACGGAAAATCGGTTGGACGTCAGTTGGGATTGGACATGGGAGTGGGTGCCTGTGGACGCGGACGCGGCGACGGTTTCGTTCGCGGCCGATTTTCTCGATGAGGTGCGGACGATAACGGTGACGGACACGTCCGTCACGAACGTCGTCATGGAAAACCTCTTCGCCGTCGGACGGGACATGCCCATGGGCACGGGCACGGTCACGCTGG
>CAZTHR010000320.1:0-1519 GCA_964613265.1 uncultured Lentisphaeraceae bacterium
TCGCGCTCGTCGTCCATCGCCTTCAGCACCTCGAACAGGGCCAGCACGTCGTCGATGGCGCGGTGGCTGTTCTGCACCTTGCCGGTGAGGTCGTAGGCGATGATCGCGTTGGCGAGCTTGTGCGGGTACGCCCTGCGGTCTTTGTAGACCGTCAGGCTGTCCAGCCAGTCGATCCGGCCGACCTTCTGGCCGCGGAGCAGGCCACGGAGGAAACAGGCGTCAAACTGTGCGTTGTGGGCGATCATCAGCGTCGGGCCGTTCTGCATGAGCTTGGCGATCTGACTGGCCGCCTTCGTCGGCTGCACGCCTTCGGCCTGAAGCCGCTCGTCGGTGATCCCGGTCAGGCTGACGATGTTCTCCGGGAGCGTCTCGCCCTCCGGCAGCTTGATGAAGGTGTCCATCTTTCCGGCGATCCGCAGGCTGCCGGTGGCCGTGCGTTCCACGCGCAGGGCGGCGAGCTCGATGATCTGGTCGTCGTCGAAGTCGAGGCCGCTGGTCTCGGTGTCAAATACGACGAGGGCCTTGTAGCGGTCGAACAGGGTGGAGAGGTTACTCATGGTGGGCCTCCTTTCCACATTTGCACGGTGCAGCCGTTCCAGTGAGCAGCCACTCCAGCCAGCAGCGCTCGCAGTGAGTACAGTCGCAGTGGACGGATCCGACGGGCGGGTGCCCCTTGCTTACGACTTTGGCGATCTCCTCTGCTGATGCGGTGCGCATAAACTCGAGGCCGGTCTGCTTATTCATGGCGGGCCTCCTTCTCGCGGGTGGCTCTCAGGGTGCCGAGCATGAACAAGAGGGCGGTGGTCAGTTGATCCTCGGTGGCGAAGGTGCCGCCGAACTGCTCGGCCAGCGCCGCGATGATCTCGCCGGCGTGCTCCGGCGTGACGTCCTCAGCGGCTTCGACGTCCTCGACGGAGATCAGGAGATCGGAGTCCAGATAACAAGCGGGGCGCAGGCCGCGGTTGCCGCCGTAGGCGCCGTCCCTGCCCAGAGTGCCATCGGTGTTGACGTAGCGGGCGAGTGACTCGTAGCCGTTCGACTCCGTGCTGAAGGCGGTAGACAGCCACCACCAGTCATCTGCGTTCGGGATGACGTCGCGGTTGTGCCGGTACTGGTCGACCGTCAGCAGGAAGATGGTGACGGTACAGGTGCCGTAGTCCTTCAGGCCGTCGTCGGTCGTCAGGTCGAGCTCGCTCTGGAGGAAGGCATTGGGCCCGGCCACGTCGTCGATCAGGTTGTCGAGGTAGGGACCGTTGAGGTATTCCTTGCTGCTGGAGACTGCGAAGTTGTTGCGGTTGCCTTCGTCGAAGGCGCGCTTCTCGACGATGTCCTTGCTCAGGCAGAGAGCCCGGCCGTCGGTTTCCTCCAGCTTGATCCACGTCTGGCCGGCATAGTCGAAGGCCGTGCCGCGGTCGGCGTGCTTGAGTGCGATCTTTTTCATTTGGTTGCTCCTTTCGTCATTTGTGGCCGTTCCTTTCGGTTGGCCTGTATGTCTTTCAGGGTGTAGCCGGAGCGGAAC